>NZ_CAXAPN010000044.1:0-40418 GCF_963971015.1 Pseudomonas sp. RA_15y_Pfl2_54 | reverse complement strand
TTCGAGCACTACAACGAGCAGCATCCACACAGCGCCTTGAACTATCGCTCTCCGAGGGAGTTCAGGCGCTTAGCGGCAGCATCAATTTAACGGGGAGTTGGTGTCCGGTTTGGTAGGGGCAAGTCCAGAGACTGGAAATAGCCCACCTTCTAAAATGGCCCCAATGCGTTTTCGGTTTGGAATACCAAGATCGGTGGTGGTGCCAGCTAGCGTCCGCTCGAAGCCGACCTGATCAAAGTATTTGATGAAATAGCGCTTGTCTTTCCACAGCGGCAATAACGGGCTTAGAAGGCCACGCCTCCTAACCCACCTGTAGAAACTGATGCAATTACGCATGTATTCGGAGGCCGTGGCGGGACTGATATGACCAGCATCGCGAGCCTTGATAAGCGCCCCACGGTACTGAACAAGACAACGATCAGCCTTTCGAGACGGAAACTCAAACCACTGAAGCCCGCGACCCTCCAAAAACTTCGCGTAGTTCAACAGCCCATTCAGGTTGCTAGAAACGGTCTTAAGGAGTGCCTCACCATTGGTGACTCTCTCCATAGCCCAGAGATTGGCTTCTCTCCAAGGCAAGCCGTCTTCCCAGAATATTTGTGGTAATCCTTCGATCACTACACGGGAGCTATTCAGCGAGTAGGTAATCAGGCGGTCTTTGACAGAAAGGTCATGCGGACTGAAGTGAATGTGTTCGACGGTAGGCAAGTGGAATCTCTGTAAGAGCAAGCGTCAATGTCCATGGAGACAAGATCTACGTTTGGGTGTCCACAGTATGCAACTTATTCTTATCGATGCTGTAGACCTCGAGCGCTGGCACCATCGATTCGATAATGGTCATGACGCGTTCGCTCATGTCGCCGTACAGAGCGTAATTACTGCTGAAGGCCACGATTCCATGCCGGCGTAGATGGTCTTTGATCTGGAAGTACGGCTGCCCCATCTTCACAAACGGTTTGGCGTCGTAGCTGCGTGCAATCACGCAGCCATCGTTGTTGGACAGCACCACGATGGGCGTTCGCGCCAGGTCGGGCCGGAAAACCCGCTCGCAACTCGCGTAAAACGAATTGCAGTCAATCAGAGCGAAGACAGGTTCAGGTGTTGTCATGATTGCGAACGCTGTATTTCACGACACCCCAGATCACGAGCTCATCGCCCTCCATTACATGCCTTGCCGGATATTTTGGGTTCTCCGATAAAAGCATCACGGCGTTCTCACGCAGAAGCAGGCGCTTGCAGAATGGCTCTGAGTTCAGCGCCGCGATGACGATATCGCCACTGACCGCATCAACGCTGCGATCGACGACCACCAGATCCCCTGAATAGATGCCGGCGCCCTGCATGCTGTCTCCATCAATTCTCACCAGGTACACATGCGGCGCGCGGATATCGAACAGCTCATCGAGGGAAATGTGCTTTTCGATGTGATCAGCCGCTGGTGAGGGGAAGCCCGCCGGCACCCTGGATGAATAGAGGGGCAGTTTCCTGCCGCCAGACGCGAGAGGGCCGAGAATGGTGATGCTCATGATGCAAGCCTTAGGGGTTGACTGTACGTATATACAGTTAACGATTTGGTTCACTTGCGGTCAATCTCTTAGGTACGACAATTCGACGGGTGACATCATGTGCGGACGCTATTCGATCTACGAATCGATGGATCACTACCTCAAGGAGCTTGCGCCAAAGCAGCTGGTGATCAATGGCTATGACCTCTGGCCTGTCGAGCGTTACAACGTCGCGCCGTCTACGCGGGTGGAAATTATCCGGCCAGCGGGAGAGGGCTTGAGTGTCGATAAGGTTAAATGGGGATGGGCGCCGTTCTGGGCGAAAGGAAAGCGGCCTGACCCAATAAACGCGAGAGTCGAGACTGTCATGACCGGGAAATTTTTCAATCAGCTCTGGCCAAATGGTCGCGTACTCGCGCCGGCGAACGGGTGGTTCGAATGGGTCAAGGACGAAGATGATCCAAAGAAAAAACAGCCCTATTTCATAACACTGAAAGAGCAGATTCCGATGTTCTTTGCGGGTTTAGCTGAGGTGCATGAAGGGCTGGAACCGGACGAGCGGAACGGTTTCGTCATCATCACTGCCACGAGCGATGAGGGCATGGTCGATATCCACGACCGTAAACCTCTGGTTCTGGCACCTGAGCACGCTCGCGAATGGATTGATCCTGAAACTTCAGTTGAACGAGCGAAGGAAATCGCGATGGAGCACTGCAGGCCTGCTACCGATTTTCACTGGTACAAGGTTGGCAAGGATTTAGGCAACGTTCGTAACCAAGGCCCGCATTTAATTCAGCCCCTCTCGCTGGTCGAAGACGTCGATGACTGATTTCAGCAACAGTCTGAGAGCCGGCGTATCGGCAGCTGCGCGCCAGCGAACTGGGGGTATGGGGATGAGGAGGGGAATAAGGTTCTTCCATGTGCGGCCATCTGAATGTAAAAGCAGCCAGATTAGTCATGGAATTCCCGTCGTTTATTCGTACGTTACCGCTTCAATCGTTGATTGTCCGATCTCAATCAGGGACGGATTCCACCAGCATCTAGCCGGGTGACCTGCCAGCAGTTGGAACGACCCCATGTACCCTGAAGTCTACCTGTAACTGTTTATAGGTAAGGTACAGAGCAATGGATAAGACAATCACAGTCGATCAACTGGCTACCACCGACCTAAGATCAATCAACGAGATATGGCTCGGCGAGACTCATACCCAGCTATGCCTTTGGCGTGGCGAACAAGTCTTCACCCACGAGATGATGAGCGAGGGCACCCACGATCAGAATGTCAGACGCTTGTGCTTGCAATTGGTCAACCCTGAAGATCAAGCCGCAGTTGCCAGCGTTGAGTTGATCGTGCGCGAGCAGCTAAAAAGGATGGGGAAGGAGGGCGAGTTTTATCCGGCAGAGGAGGCGGATACTCATCAATAAGAAAAGGAGCATCGGCCATTTACAAGTCATCAACCCAAGATCTATTGTCGCTTGGAAACCGATATTTATATCGGTTGGCCGGGTGAAATACCTCAGGCGCAACTACCTGTAAGTGCGGGCCATGATTTATGGTGTAACCTTCTAGTATCACTCCCATCGAGAATCATTTATGTCAAAACTTGCCGAATTCCGCCAGCTTGAAAAACACCTCGCCGAACAGCTCCAAGCGCTCGAAGCCTTGAAGGGTGATGCTGGTCTCAAGAAAGAAATAGAATTCGAAACGAAGCTGCGCGATTTGCTCGCAAAATACGGCTACAGCCTGAAAGACGTGATCAATCTGCTTGATCCGCAAGCAGGTCGTCGCGCTCCAGCTATCGAGTCCAAAGCTGGCAGTCGCAAGCCTCGCCAGTTGAAGGTTTATAAAAATCCGCATACCGGCGAAGTCGTAGAGACCAAAGGCGGTAATCACAAAACGCTCAAAGAATGGAAAACAAAGCACGGCGCTGCGACCGTAGAGTCTTGGCTGACTAAGTGATTTCGGTTGAGTACAAGAGGCCCTTTGAGGGCCTTTTTCAAAGGTGCTCATAACCTTTCTGTGAATTACCAAATCAAACAGCCCGGTTGAGGATGCTTACAAGCGTTTGGATTTTTAATGTTCCATCAGAATGACTTGTTCATTAACCGGCTTGATGGTTGGCGCCTGCAGCAGACAGAGCCAAATCAGGCGCGCGTTGAAGGGGGCTTGGAGGGACGTGAAACCGCTCGGGTGAACGAGTGTTTGCAGTTCACGTTTTTGCTGAAGACACCAGACAGCGATCATTAGCTCAGAGTACGTGCGAGGCATATATTCGGCCATAAACGGGGGGCAGCATTTGGCAGCGTATGCAGACTCTCAACATGGATCAGGTAGGCCGGGGTGGAGGTCAGTAAGTCAAGTGTGTCTTCTGCTCTTTCCAGAAGCTTCAAGCATGTGCTGTGGGCCAGCCCCAGCGCTTCGGCACCTGGCAAAGACTGAGGTATGTCGTCTCTATAAGCAGCGGCTGGCGAACGCCTCAATGTACCGATAGGCTTGCTAGCGGAAAGATGTCTCTGGCTTCTACGATTGTACGACCACCTTCTTGGCGGGCTGCATTTAGCATGGCCTTGCCGATACTCTCCGTTGTCACGATAGCGCTAGGCGCTATCCAGCGGATCAGCGACAGCAAGGGGCTGGCCAGGTAATAGAAATAACGGTAAGACGGTGTTTTTGAGCGGAGCCTCTGGAGAGGCTGAATGATTCCCGGGCGAAAGAGGTACACGCCTTTGAAGGGCAGTTTCTTCAGGGCGTTTTCAGTCTTGCCTTTCACCCGCGCCCACATGCTGCTCCCTTTTTCACTGCTATCCGTACCCGCTCCCGATACGTAAACAAAGGTCATTTGCGGATTCCAGCGTGAGAGCAGCCGGGCAGCATGCACCGTCACCCCGTAGGTGATTTGGCTATACGCTTCTTCGCGCATGCCGGAAGACGAAACACCTAGGCAGAAGAAGCAGGCGTCAAAACCCTGCAACTCATCACTAAGACTCTCCAGCCCCATGAGATCGGCCTGTACCAGCTGTTTCAGTTTAGGATGAGCAAGTTCAACGAGCGAGCGCCCCACTGCAGTGACATGGCTAACATCAGGCGCGACAAGACTTTCGCGCAGTGCGCCCTGGCCCACCATGCCTGTGGCACCGAAGATCAATAGCTTCATTCAGAAATCAACTCCTGATTGCGCTCACGCCAGATTGCAGGCGTGTTACTCTCCCATTGCCGGAAGGCACGAAAGAACGAGTTCTGATCCTCATAACCCAGCATGTAGGCCACTTCCATGAGGCTCAGTGTCGGATCGGTCAGATACTCAAGCGCTAGTTGGTGACGTGTCTCGCCGAGCAAGCCTTGGAACGTAAGCCCCTCGTCGGTCAGTTTGCGCTGCAATGAGCGCTCGCTCATGGCCAGCTCAGCGGCGACCGAGCGAACATCGGGCCGGCCAGCGGTCAGCCTACAACGCAGCACCCACTTGATCTGCTCGGCCAGGCTGAGACTGAGCGCCTGTTGTTGTAGGCGTCGATCCAGCTCAGGAAGAAGAATATCGAGCAGCTCTGCGTTGTAGCTCACGAAGGGCTTGTCCAGATCGGAGCACCGCAGTGTAAGACAGTTACGCTTTGCGGCGAAGCGCACTTTGCAACCGTAATAGCTCTCGTAAAGTGCACGCGAACCCTCCGGGCGCATCAGCTCGACTGCCGCAGCGGTCAGACCTTGTGCGGTGCCACGCTTGCCTAATTCGAATAGCGAGGCCAGCGTTGCATCCACCAGTGCAGATGGCACCTCACGCTCATCGGCATGCAACCAATTCACCACAATTTCGCAGTTCTGGTTTCGCTCCTGCAGTATCAGCTCCTCAGGTGCACATAGGCGTTTGAAGCGCGCCACGCGCTGCAAAGCATCGCGGAAGTCCCGAGCATGGTAGGCCGCTAGAAATGCGGTCGGCATCGCACCGCCCTCTAGTCCCGTGGCGAGACGCAAGCCAATAGCAGGGTCATTGCTAATGTCCACCAACGAACGCCAGAGACCGCAGAACTGTGCCGTTGAAATCGGCGCTCCATCGCGGACGGAAGCAATCGGTAGCTGAGCAGCTCGCTCGACATCTGCACGACTGATTCCGACGCCGCTCAATCCCGCCCACAACGCATCGGGAATCCTAATTTTGTCCGGCACAGTATTTTTCATCTGATCACTTAGCCTGGAAGCCGCCATCGACATTGAGCACATGGCCGGTCACAAAACTTGACTCGTTGCCCAGTAGCCAGCAGATGGCATTGGCCACCTCGGCAGGATTTCCGACTCGCTGCATCGGATGCATTGCTTCCAACTCAGCCAGATTGCTGTTCAGTTGCTCCGCAATGATGTCCGTTCGGATCGCCCCAGGTGCTACCGCGTTGACACGAATGCCTTGAGCTGCGTGATCCAGAGCAGACGACTTGGTCAGTCCAACGACGGCATGTTTAGTAGCAGCGTAGGTGCCGCCCCATGGGATGCCATTCAATCCAGCGATGGACGCCAAGTTGACAATGGAACCGCCTCCCTGCCTGAGCATTTGTGCAATCTCAAATTTCATGCAGAAGTACAGGCCCATCACGTTGATATCGAGCATGTCGCGGAAGTTGTCAGTTTTGGACTGATCCAATGTGCAGTATTCCTTGAAAATACCTGCGTTGTTGACGGCCATATCCAGACGTCCGAACTCAGCCACGATACCTGAGATCATAGCTTGGACGGCCTTCTCGTCAGACACATCGTTGCGTACAAAGCGCACCTTAGCGCCATGCTGGGCAATTGTGGCGATCTCATTTACTGCGATATCACCTGCTTCCTCGCGACGCCCGCTGATGATTACGCTGGTGCCTTGAGAGGCGAGCTTCAGGGCAACAGCTTTTCCGATGCCGGTAGCACCGCCGGTGATGAGAGCGACTTGATTGGACATTTCAGACCTCTTTGAAGTGGTGAGAAGAGTCGCTCTAACCTACGCTGCGCTCCTAAGTCAGGATATGCACAATGCGCCAAACCACTCGCAGACTGCGCCAAATATCTTTGTGATTCGGATAGCAGGCAGTCGTTACCGTTCTGAATGCGATCTAACAAGAGGGCTTCCGGGATTCTCGTGCGGGTTTCTGCCGGGACGTAGCCAGCACGATGCGCTGGATGCGTTAATGGTCGTTCTGAAGGGCCAGATGGTGAACTGGATATCAGATGCGGATATCACGTAATTCTTTGATGCCAGAGGAACCGGCTTCAGTCGTCGCGATATGGGCGCCTTGCCGACCTCTATATCCCAGGCCCAGAACCGCTCATCCCTACCCAGTAGGACGCCTCGCGTCACGTACTGATGCAGAAGCCATTTGGGTATTCCGCACGTACGGATCTGTGCGGGGGACAGGTAACTGTCATCCCTACCGCAACCAGTGGTTCGCGTTTGACGCATCATGCCGCTCAGCCCCGGCAGTCCTCGACAATCGTCAATTTCGAATAAGCGAGTGGAGGCACCAGTCAATAAACCCGCGTATATTAGGATGGCTATTAGCACCAGCTGGCCACAGGACATAATAGCCAAGTTCTGATTCGATCGTCGTGTCTGGAAGTGGGTTGATCAGCGTCCCGTTCGCTATCTCGCGACTCACGAGATGATCCCAACCCAACGCAATGCCGTGCCCCTGTGTTGCGGCTTCGATCACTAGGGGATAACTGTTGACGGTTAGACCCTTTGTGACAATGGCCGTGTTGACGCCATTCCGGTCGAGCCATTGCCGCCAGCTCATCCAGTTCCAGTGCTCATCCTCGAGTTCGATGAGCTTGTGTTCTGAGAGATCGCTGGCCTTTTGAAGTTCGGGACTGTTCTTAAAATATTTCGGACTGCAAACCGGAAAGATACGCTCGAGAAAGAGTTTCTCCGCATGGAATCCGTGCCACATGCCGTCGCCAAAAATGATCGCCGCATCGACATCGGTCGTCAAACAGATCTTCTCGACGTCCGAAATCATCAAGCGCGGCGTGATTTGCGGGAAGGCGGCGGTTAATTCGGGGAGCTTCGGCATTAGAAGCATATTGCCGATTGCTTGGTCGCATCCTATTGTCAGGACGCTTCCATCTCCCTTAGCCCGCAGATCAGTGGTCGCGCTGGCGAGGTTTGCGAGCGTTGTCGCGACCACATGCTGGAAGTTGCGCCCTTGTGGGGTAAGGCTCACCGAACGATTGTCTCTGATGAATAGCTGCACCCCCAAGTAGTTCTCGAGGGATCGAATCTGCTGACTGATAGCAGCTTGAGTGAGATGTAGCTCCAGCCCAGCTTTCGTAAAACTTAGGTTCCGAGCCGATGCTTCGAACGCGATCAACGGATCCAGCGGAGGAAGCTTTTGTCGATAATTCTTCATAAGTTTTATTTATCCAATTGCCTAAATAATGGCTGTTGGGCAGGCCGGAAGTATTAAATTATATTGTCCGAAAGAGGTATTCAAATCAACTGAAACCACTCGAACTTGATCAACTCGAGCAGGAGAAATAGTGTGCGGCGGCGCAGAATCGAACAGCTTTAGATGAGAATTCATCGCGATAGTGTGGAGCGCTCCCTCAGCGACTGAGGAACTGATTATGAGGTATTTTAAAATCTCGAAAATAAGTGAAGAAACGGCGTCTATTCGAAGCTTTTCGCTCGTAAATCCTTTGGCAGATATGCCGCTGCCGGAGTTCTCGGCGGGGGCGCATATCACGGTGCGCGCCCCCGAGACCATAAGTAGGCAGTACTCGTTAGCAAATACCCCTGGCTCATCGGATCATTACTTAAACTCGGTTCTCAGGGGGCAGGAAGGACGTGGCGGTTCGCATTGGATACATGAAAGCTTAAGATCGGGGATACTATAGAGGTAGAAGACCCTGCCAATAATTTCAGATTCGACGAATTGGCGGGCGAGGTTATTCTTATTTTCGGCTGCATCGGTATAACTCCTATCCTGTCGATGGCTAGACGCCTGCAACAAATCGGGTCAAGTATAATTTATATTATTGCGCGCGCTCAATTCAGGAGACTGCACACTAGAACGCTATAGTAAATTCGCCCCTGTGCGATAATTTAACGCTCATTCACAAAACATCACTGAGTCGACAGCCATCCCGATAACCGGCAGGTGCGACGCAGTACTTCGCTCACTACCATTTTTCACGCACAGTTCTTGGCATAACCACACAGTAGCCTTCTGCCTACATCCGAGGGTGGACGCTTTTCGTGCGGCGAGATTGCCACGGGGATACGTGTACACCACTAATTGCCTCACACAACCACACGCAAGCCTTGATCGTCTTAAAATACCTGCTAACAGCATTGCCCATTGTTTCCCGAAGAGCCTGCGTGAGCGGTTTCACGTACTGACGCACGAAATTAGGCAGTCAATCAACGATGTCCCGCAATGGTTTTCAACACCCGCGATCATCCGCCAGCTGCGGGGTCGACGGCGAGACTACCGCCATCAGGCCGGCTATAACGACCAAGAAGGTGCCCACTTGCATCAGGACACCATAGGGTTCGTCTGCAAACAATGCTGCGGAAACGGCACCAACGGCCACCTCTATCATCATATAAATTCCGAGCCGTGTTGGCTCCAAGAAGCGCGCAGCCCACAGGAACCCGGTGAGCGCGACCGCCCACCACCCTATTCCAATGATGATGATAGCCAGAATACCAGTGCCGTAGTCGATTGAAGGCTTCGCCTCCAGGCTAGGGCCCTCCATCACACAAGCCAAAAGTACCGCGGACAAAAGGGCGCCGATGCTGAAGATGAAGTTGCTGCTGGAAGGGTCGAGACGTGAGTGCGTGTACATGCCAGTGCTTGCGACCGACCACAGGACGCCACCAGCGAGGCCAAGCCAGTCGCCGATTTCGCGCGGCAATGGGATGCCGGTATTGCCACCCTGTAGAACCAAGAATATTCCGACCATACCGATAGCGATCGCCGCGTAACGTGCCAGGGAGGTCTCCTGTTTGAACCATAAGCGTGCGATTAGAATGCTCCATACCGGCGTCAAGTAATATAAGACCACCACTACTGCGACATTTCCATACAACAGGCCAGCTGAATAAAGCGTGAATGATGCCCCGCCGATACCGGTAGATAGGAGAGCGTAACGGTTGGATGAGTAAAGGGATGTCCGGTAACGCCAAGCGGCGGGCGCCAGAGCCAAGCAGGCTACAATCACCACGTACACGGTGCCCCAGACACCAGCACCAATGGATGCTTCTATATAGCGGGCCGGTATCCAATATACGCCCCACATGACGGGAACTAGGAGCGCGACCGAGTGCGCTGTAATCAACTTTCGTGTAGATACTGCGCTCATTCGATACTCTCCATAGACGTCACTGTGACTATAAAGTGTCTAAAACCCTGCGCTCGTTAGTCAGTTCGCCTGCTCAGGCACCCCTTTCCGTGTTGAATCATTACAGCTCCGATGAGCACGATTTTCTCAGAGTTAAAAAGCAAGATAAAATGCCCCCTCGGGAATAAACAGCCAGACGCTCAAGCAGATAATGCTATTCAAGAGGAGCAGTTCCAACAGCAGGAGCATTCAAGTCAGATGGTCTCCCACTGCTACCAATAGAGGAGATGAATTTTTGTTAAATACCGCTTGTCTGGGTTGGTAAAGGGTTGCGCACACAGCGAGCAAATGGATAAAAACATATTACATATCCACGCCCGCTGTATCGGCCTAGTTACTGGATTCCAATTTTGAGTCCAAGAGCATTGACCACCAGGCTCTGGAAGTGGTGTACCGGCGCTTCGGTCACCTGGACACGATCACCTCCAACGACGAAGCGTCCTTGATTGTATCCAATGGATTTCAGCCCTCTCTGCACGTTCTCACAAATAGGGATATCTTCCGCGTACTGCAGCGTATCGCGCTGGAATTTGATAGTGCCTTCCAACTCCTCGCTAACGGTTCCGTCCTTCGTGAACCAGTCGTGGCGCTCATAGGATGTCGTTGGAGTGAGCGGGTCGACACGCATAACCGAGAGTTGTTCTTCGCCCGGATAAACCCAGATCGTGAGATTGGGCCACAGGAACCACCCACCGTAACCGTCGATGTCGTTTCCGCTCACCTGATAGGCCGCGCTGTCACGAGTTGTCCGAGTGGAACAGTGACTGGTGAATATTCCATTGGAATAGGGGTTGTAGGCTTCATCGCCGAAATCGACCAGTACCGAAAAGTCTTTGTGCGCAACAGCGCAGTGGTAGCATTCTTGGAAATTCTCGACCAAAATCTTCCAGTTCGCCTGCGGCTGGAATTCTTGGCAGTCGGCATACACAAGGTCATCGGCATTAGGCACGTAGCTGCGAATTTCCTTTTCCAACTCTGGAGCCTGCTCACGCAGAGGCACTGCTTGGCCATCCAAGTTGACAAAGACCATGCCACAGAATTCTTCCAGCGCAACCTCTTTGAGCGAGAACTCGCTTTTGTCGAAGTCTTCGATGGATCCCGTTTCGCGTGCTGCGCGCAAAGTACCATCGAGGTCATACGTCCAGGCGTGGTAGGGGCAGACAATCATTTGCGCCTTGCCACACCCTTTGAGCAGTTCATGTCCGCGGTGTTGACACACATTGTGAAATGCCCGAATTTTCTCATCTCTGCCCTTTACTATGATCACATTCTGATCATGAACTAACTCTGTGACATAGTCGCCCGGCTTAGCGACGCGGCTTTTGTGACAGACATAGACCCAGTTCTTATAGAAAATCGCTGCTTTTTCCTGTTCAAATATGTCTTGGTCGTAGAAGTAGCGTGCCGGCAGTGTGTGCGACTTGCTCGGATCTTCAATAAACGGTTTGTCTTGGTCTTTTTTATAGAACTTATTTGCAGACATGACCTGTCCTCTCAATTAGTTTAGGCTGTTACGGCTTCGATAAGTCTTCGGTCGTTGATGCACAGGTGTAACGCTATAGACGTTGAGGAAAGAGCCTCTGGAGGCCTGTGGCACCGCACAAACCAATAGTGCCCATGCGCCGCGCCGCCGACAAACAATGTTATTCAGGGCAGATGGATAAGCGTTCGTTATGTCAAAGCATTAAGTTCTCGATTCTATGTACATAGACGCGCAATGTGCTACCGCGTGGGACTAAGTCCCGCTGGGCGCAGCACCACCTATCGAGATGAAAATTTGCGGAAATATTCATCAGTCAGATGAACTTGATCGCTGTTCCGGACACTGCAGAAGGCCGTTAAGGAAAGCGAGCGGGTTAGTACCGATCCAATAAGCTTCCCACGGATTGATCTCGAACATTGAGTTTGACTGTGATGACCTATTGCCGGAGCAGGCAGGGCTGGCCGCGGCGAAAATATATCCGGATTTGAAATTAGCCTGTCCGGTGTGTTCGCCGGGGTCAAGAACTCTTTCCCAGCTTTGTCCCTCAAATTGTCGTTAGCCAGGGATGTCCATCGACAGTTACCATTCAGGCCCGTTCTGCGGTTGCATCGTACAGCCGTAGCGTATGCTGATGGGTATCAAGGAAACTGCCGTGCGTTATGACCTGACCAGCCTGGATATTTTCATTACCGTCGCCGAGGAGAGGAACCTAACGCGCGTGGGCCGCATGAAGCACTTGGCTGTTTCCGCTATCAGCAAGCGGGTTTCGGAGCTCGAAAGTCAAGTCGGAGCGCCGCTGTTGGTGCGTAACGCTCGAGGGGTCGATCTCACCCCAGCGGGACAATCGTTGCTGTTCTATGCGCGGCAAGTGAGGCAGACGCTTGCGCAGCTTGATCAGGAGCTTGGCGACTATACAGCTGGCGTCAAAGGCCATCTGCGTATTCATGCAATAACCTCCGCCCTTTCCCAGTTTCTTCCTCAAGACATCGCCCACTTCGTTTCGCTTTATCCGCAAATCAAATTCGACATTGAGGAACGGGTCGGTTCTGCGGTCATTCGGGCGGTCGCGGACGGCCGAGCAGATCTTGGCATTATCGCCAGTCAGACCCATGCTCAAGGATTGGAAGCAATACCCTATCGCAACGATGAACTGACATTGGTTGTACCGGCTGAGCACGCGCTCTCAGGTCGCAAAAGTATCCGTTTCAAGGAAGTGCTGGAACATGAATTCGTCGGGCCTCATCTTGAAAGCTCTATGCACACGCTGCTGACCTCCGAAGCCGAGAAATTGGGGATGGCGCTTAAGCTCAGGATAAGAATCAGCAGCTTCGACTGCATGTGTCGAATGGTCTCTGCGGGATTGGGGCTGGCGGTTTTGCCGCGCAGTGTGATCAATCAATACCTACGCAGCCATAAGCTGAAGGCTGTGACCCTCGAAGAACTTTGGGCCCGAAGATCGTTGCAGTTGGTTGTCAAACGATACGACACCGCCTCACCCACGCTCAAAACCCTGATCGACAATTTAAGATTGCCAGAGCAGTGATCGAGCGTTCTCCTTTGGAGAACGCAGCTTTGGCGAATCATCAATTTTCAGCTATGTGTAGTAGTCCTAGTATCGGCTCATCAGCGGTATAAATCGGCTAGCCCCCGAATCCCGCGACCATTATAAAAAGCCTGAGCGATACGAGAATGACCGAGACTGCCTACGACCTCATCAATCATCTGGTGATCGACGAAGAGCGATTTGCCTACGTCGATCTGACCAAGATGCTTTCCTCAGTACAGCTATCGAAACTTCCCTACTCGATCCGAATCCTGCTGGAAAACGTGGCGCGTTGCTCTCCTGAGGCATTTTCGTCTGTTCTGGCTCGTGCCACTGGCCAAGGCCCTGACTGTGAAGTCCCGTTTCAGCCCAACCGTCTGATGTTCCATGACACGACCTGTCTGCCGGCGTTGGCTGACTTCGCAGGAATGCGCGACGTTGTGGCGGAGCTGGGCGGCGATCCCAAAACCATGAACCCGCTGATTCCAGCCGTGCTGACCATCGACCATTCCGTAATCGTGGAGCATTACGCCGAAGCAGATGCGGTCGAGCAGAATCTGGACATCGATTTTCGCCGCAACAGCGAGCGTTATCGCTTTATCAAGTGGGCGCAGAAGAGCCTGACCAATTTTGGTGTCATTCCTCCAGGTACAGGCATCATCCACCAGATGAACATGGAAGCGCTGGCGCAGGTGGTGTGGGAAAGCACCACTGACGACGGCCAACGCCTGCTGCACCCAGACGACATGGTGGCGACCGACAGCCACACCCCTATGATCAATGCAATTGGTGTCTTAGGTTGGGGCGTTGGCGGCCTGGAAGGTCAGGCAGCCATGCTTGGTGAACCGGTTCCGATTAGCTTTCCAAAGGTCGTGGGTATCCGCGTTACCAATGCGCTGCGTCCAGGTGTAACCGCTACCGACCTGTCGCTGCACGTGGCGGAAATTCTGCGCAAACGTTCGGTCGTCGGTAAATTCGTTGAGTTCACTGGCCCTGGTCTTTCGGGTTTGAGCTGGGCTGCACGAGGCACCGTTTCCAACATGGCCCCCGAATATGGCGCGACCGTGGTGTTCTTCCCGTTCGACAACGAAACGCTTTCTTACTTGGAGCTCAGTGGCCGTTCGCAAGAGCTGTGCCGCAAGGTCGTCAGCTACATGAGCGCGCAGCCTCTCTGGCGTCGTGATGAGCTCGATGAACCGCAATTTGATGAGTTGATCGATCTGGATCTGGCTGATATCGAGCCGAGTGTGGCAGGCCCACACCAGCCGCATCAACGTCAGAAATTATCGAACGCTGCCGCTTCATTCCACCAGGAAGTGATGGGTGAAGGGAAGTTGATCACAGCGTCTGCGCAACAGAGCTTTTTCGAACCATCGTTTGGCCAGCCGATCACCCATGGCGCCGTGGTGATGTCGGCGATCACCAGTTGCACGAACACCGCGAACCCCGCGCAGATGATCCAGGCTGGTTTGCTTGCCCGCAAGGCACGTGAGCTTGGCGTTCAGCGCAAGCCCTGGGTTAAAACTTCCTTGTCCCCAGGCTCTCGCGTTGTCGCGGACTACCTGAAAGAGGCAAACCTGCTCGAAGAATTTTCGGCGCTTGGATTCGATCTGGCAGGTTTCGGCTGCATGACCTGTATCGGTAACTCGGGTTCGCTCGAAGAGCATGTAGACAAGTTCGCAGATCAAGGTCTGAAGGGCGTGGTGGTGTTGTCGGGTAACCGCAATTTCGAAGGGCGAGTGAACCCGAAGATCCCAGCGGGCTACCTGGCTTCGCCGGCGCTGTGTGTGGCTTACGCCATTGCCGGCACCATCGACATCGATCTGCAGTCCGATCCGCTGGCCAGTGATCGTGATGGCAAGCCTGTGTACTTGCGCGATTTGATGCCTTCGGACGCTGAAATTGCCGTGCAAGCTGCCAAGGCCGTGAAGCCCGAATTCTTTCAGCAGCGCCTGGCTAAGGTTTGGGAAGGCACCCACCACTGGCAAGCTTTGACGGCGGAAGGAAGCGTGCAATTTCCTTGGAACCCTGATTCAACTTACCTGCGTCGTCCTCAATACCTGGCTGACATCGCTCGCGAACCTAAGACAAGTCTTGCGATCATCGGCGCTCGTACGCTGATGGTGCTCGGGGACAACGTTACCACCGACCATATTTCGCCTGCCTATTCAATTCCAGCAGATAGCTTGGCTGGACAGTGGTTGCTTGAACGCGGTGAAGCCCCAGCAGACTTGAACCAGTACTCCACCCGCCGCAGTAATCACGAAGTCATGCTGCGAGGTGCCTTCACCAACAAGTCGGTCAAGAACTTGCAGTTGGGTGATGACCAACCAGGGTTGGGAGTGTGGGCCTGGAACGCAGATCACAGCGCCTGTTTGCCGCTCTATGAAGCTGCCAAAAGCTATGCGGCGCTGCAGACGCCAATGGTTGTTTTTGCAGGGAACAACTATGGCGCAGGCTCAAGTCGTGACTGGGCGGCCAAAGCTCAGGCTTTACTCGGAGTCAAGGCGGTTGTGGCGCAGAGCGTAGAGCGCATCCACCGCAGCAACCTAATCGGCATGGGCGTCATTCCACTGCAATTCAAAAACGGGCAGTCGGCAAGCGACCTTGACCTCAAGGGTGATGAGCGCTTTGACTTCATTGGGTTGGATGACCTCGCTGTTGGTGACAACCTAGTGGATCTGGTTATCCATCGCGGTAACGGCGATCTGCAACAGGTCGAACTTGGAGTCCGTTTGGACTCGCTGCAAGAGATTCGTTACCTGATGCATGGCGGTGTTCTCCCGTTCGTCATTCGCAAAGTGGTGGCGCGAACGCAGCACTGATTCGACTCCGGCCTCGCGCAGAGGCCGGGCAAAATGCGATTAACAATAAAAAGGGCGCATCTATGCACGGCGATGATCAAGACGCAGGCTCCCGCTTGCCTGTGTCAAAAGGCGCAACCCGCCGCACTGTACTCAAACAAATGGGCGCTGTAGCCGGAATTTCGGTTCTTGGCGCTCTGTTGCCCGCTGGTCTCGCGCAGGCCGCGAGCCTACTGAATAACAATACTGAGTCTCGGAGAAATACCCCTATGTACGCCTATGTCGGGTCGCGCACTACACGGGAGCGTAATGCACGCGGTGAAGGGATCACGGTTTACAAGGTAGATCAGGAGGAGGGCACGCTGTCCCTCGTGCAGGTCGTAAAGGATCTGATCAACCCTTCATTCCTTGCTCTTAACAAGGCAGGCGATCGGTTGTACACGGTGCATGGAGATATGACCGAAGTCAGTGCTTTCAGCGTTGACGAGGCCACCGGAAAACTCGCATTTATCAACCGTCAGAGTTGTGAAGGGAAGAACCCGGTTCACTTGGCACTCGATCCGACGCAGCGGTTCCTTGTGGTTTCCAACCACATCGGTGGATCATTGGCGGTGATGAATATCGCTGAAGACGGATCGCTGGGTAGCGTCAACCAGTTGCTCAAACTGCAAGGGCCGCTGGGCCCACACCGCCTTGAGCAACCTTTCTCCAAGCCCCACTTCAATCCGTTCGATCCGTCCGGCCAGTTCGTGCTGGTGCCCGACAAAGGACTGGATCGAGTGTTCAGTTTCAAATTCGACAACGGCAAACTGTATCCGGCAGATCAACCGTTCGTTACTAGCCGGGAAGGCTCTGGGCCTCGCCACTTGGCATTTCATCCCAAAGCCTCATTCGCGTATGTGGTCAACGAGCTTGACTCAAGCGTGACCGCGTATCGGTTCAATGGCCAGAGCGGCGCGCTCTCACCCATTCAGATACTGCCGTCTTTACCTGCGACCTTCACCGGCAATAGCCGTGCATCTGAGATCGAGATCGATCGCAGCGGCCGCTTCCTCTATGCCTCGAACCGGGGCTACGACAGCGTGGCGGTGTTCGCCATCGATCAGGGCAGCGGAATGCTTAGCCCCATAGAGTTCATGCCCACTGACGGCAAGACGCCGCGCTTTTTCGCCCTTACACCCAATGAGCGTTTCCTGTTCGCGCTCAATGAAGACAGCGACACCATTATTTCAATGGCAACGGACGCCAAGACCGGTGCGTTGAGAAAGACGGGCTTTACAGTTTCAACCGGTAGCCCAGTCTGCATGATTTTCTCGGCCTGACCGGTCGAGCCTTACAATAATGAAGGGAGCAGGCCTGGGCCTGTTCCGAAGAGGTCGCCATGAATAATAACAAGCCTGAAGAAGCTGCCATCGTACGTAAGGTTACGCTGCGCATCATCCCGTTCGTTTTCCTGCTCTACATCGTGTCCTATCTAGACCGCGCCAATATCGGCTATGCGGCCTTGCAAATGAATAAAGAACTGGCGCTCTCTAGTGAGGCCTTCGGCTTTATTTCCGGTATTTTTTTTATTGGCTATTTCCTGTTCGAAGTTCCCAGCAATGTGATGCTAAACAAATTCGGCGCCCGGGTCTGGATTGCCCGAATTCTTGTCACTTGGGGGGCCATTGCTGCACTGACTGCCTTTGCACAAACCGCCAATCAGATATACATCCTTCGCTTCTTTCTTGGCGTGGCTGAGGCAGGTTTCTTTCCAGGCATCATTGTCTATCTGACCTTTTGGTTCCGCTCCAAAGAGCTGGCTACCACGGTTGCGCTGTTCACTGCGGCTATCCCGGTGAGCTACATAATAGGCGCTCCGATGAGCACCTGGATCATGGACAACATCAGTTGGTTCAACTGGAGCGGCTGGCGCTGGATGCTGTTTCTCGAAGGTATTCCTGCCGTCTTCCTAGGTGTTGCCTGCTATTTTTTCCTCACGGACAAACCTGAACAGGCTAAATGGCTCAAACCTGAAGAGAAAACCTGGTTGCTCGAAGAACTTGAGCGTGATCGTCAAAGCCGCAGAAACGTCAAGCGTCTGAGTGTGTTGAAGACGATGACCCACCCCAAGGTGCTGTACCTGAGCTTCATATATTTCGTGTATCAATGCGGGAGCTTGGGCATTGGCTACTGGATGCCACAGATCATCAAGAGCTTCTCGGAGTCTTTGACCCACACGCAGATTGGGCTGATCGCTATGCTGCCTTACATTGTTGCGACGGTGGCAATGATCGTATGGTCGCGAAGCTCCGATAAGCGCAACGAACGTAAGCTGCACTCCGCCATCCCGTTGCTTATCGCGGCCATAGGCATGATCGGTGCTGGCGTGCTGCAAAATCCTTTCCTCGCTATAGCAATGATCTGCGTCGCGCTGTCTGGCCTTTACAGCTTCAAATCGCCGTTCTGGGCATTGCCGACACTTTTCCTCGACCGTACCACCGCCGCAGTTTCCATTGCGGTGATCAACTCCATTGGCAACCTGGGTGGTTTTGCCGGGCCTTCGTTGATCGGCATGGTAAAAGGAAATAGTCATAGTGCAGCCACCGGCCTGTTGTTCCTGAGCGGGCTACTGGTGGTCGGTTTTCTAATGACCATCCTGATGCGCGTTAATAATAAAGACGACACGCCAACCGGCAGTCCCGTGACCCGCGAGGCTCACTAAGTTACATATGTGCAGCAGCACCCTCAAAAGTGCTGCTTCGCGTCGCGTGTGAATGGCGTTACAGCCAATTTAAGAAATTTGCTCATCCTGTGAACTTATAAATTCTGAACTTCGGGCCCATCGCCCCTAGATGGGCTCTGCTGCGCTTTATTTGGAGCCAACATGAATAAAAATAAAAACGTAATTCGTACTCTGGTCACAGTTTCACCTTGGTTCGCAGTTGGCATGGTTAATGCTGAAGGCTTCCTTGATGATAGTAAGGCGTCGTTGCAAACTACGAACTACTACTTCAATCGTGATTTTCGAGACGGCGCAGGCCAGAACAAGCGCGAGGAATGGGCTCAAGGATTTCTCCTGGATTATCGGTCTGGCTACACTCATGGCAGGGTAGGGTTCGGGTTGGATGCGATGGGAATGCTCGGTCTTAAACTGGACTCAAGCCCTGATCGAACTGGTTCTGGTCTTCTCCCGACGCATGATGATGGCCATGCCGCGGACGAATTCAGCCGCCTCGGCATGACCGTCAAGGCCAAGATCTCCAAAACCGAGTTCAAGTACGGTACGTTCATCCCCAAGTTGGCGACTCTACAAGCCAACACTGGTCGGATTTTGCCTCAGACGTTTCAAGGGGGCATGGTTACGATGAAGGAGTTCGATGGGCTAACCCTGACCGGGGTTCGGTTCAACCGGGTGACCGACCGCGACTCGACCGATGCGCAAAACATCACGCTGAACAATCGCAATCGACGGTTCACCACTACGGCAGAAGGCGATGAATACTGGATCGGTGGTGCTGATTATCAGATCAATAAATCCCTCGCTGTCAGTTATCAGCACGCAGAACTTCAAGATGTCTACCGCCAGAGTTTTTTCGGGCTGGTGAACAACCTTGCAATTGGCCCCGGCAAATTGAAGAGCGACCTGCGCTACATGCTCAGTGATGACGCTGGTGCAGCTCGTGGTGGAAAGATTGATAGCGGTGCTCTAAACGGCATGTTCACTTACTCCCTTGGAGGGCACGCCCTGGGAATCGGCTTGCAGAAGATGAACGGCTCTACATCCATTCCGTACATCAACGGTACCGACGTGTACCTGACCAACTACATTCAGATTAATGACTTCGCTGAGCCAGGTGAGCGTTCCTGGCAACTGCGTTACGACTTCGACTTCGCGGCGATGGGGCTACCGGGTCTGACTTTTATGACGCGTTACGTCAGCGGCGACCATGCGGACGCCAAGACATCTGCCTCGGAAGGACGCGAATGGGAGCGCAATACCGACATTGGTTATGTGGTGCAGACCGGTGCTCTCAAGAACGTCGGCTTCAAATGGCGTAACGCCAGTTATCGCTCTAGCTTTGCTCGCGATATTGATGAAAATCGACTGATCGTTTCCTACACCTTGCCAATTTGGTGAGGTCTACTGAACTCAAATTAGGAGCAATAAATGACCTTTCTCGACCATGCTGTGCTTCAAGATCTGGCTCCGGAAGGTGTCCTGCGTGCCGCGATAAATTTCGGTAATCCTGTCTTAGCCCAACAAGGGACGGACGGCTCACCTCAAGGAGTATCGGTGGCCTTGGCTAAAGCACTAGCCAAGGAGTTGAACGTCAGGTTGGAAATGATCACTTTTGACGCCGCGGGCAAGGTGTTTGCGGCGCTTGAAGAGGGCGTATGGAATGTGGCGTTTCTGGCCATCGAGCCGGTGCGCGAAGAGCAGATCGCGTTCAGCGAACCTTACGTCATCATCGAAGGTACTTATTTGGTAGCCGCTGATTCGTCCTATCAGCATGTCCAAGATCTTGATCAGTCAGGACTGAAAATCGCGGTGGGCAAAGGTGCTGCTTATGACCTGTTTCTTTCCCGCACGCTGAAGCATGCGCAGCTTGAACGTGCGGCAACATCCGCCGGTGCCGTGGATCTGTACATCGAGCAGTCTCTGGATGCAGCAGCAGGCGTGAGACAGCCACTGGAAAAAGTCGCAGCCGATGACTCTTCTTATCGTGTCCTTGATGGCGCGTTTACATCAATTCGACAAGCAATGGCCGTTCCGCGAGCTCGTGAAGCGGGAGCGGCCTATGTCAGTGCTTTTGTCGAACGTAAGAAGGCCGAAGGTTTCGTGCGCGCTGTTTTAAACGATAACGGCCAAACCGATGTAACGGTCGCACCTTTGGCGTGAACAGCTTTATCTAGCCATTTTGAATTGTAAATGCGCATAGCGCTCAATCGTAACTGAGGTAGAAAAATGGCCAAGGCCGCAGATGTCGTCGTGCAATGTCTGGAAAACGAAGGCGTGAAATACGTATTCGGCATTCCCGGTGAGGAAAATCTCGATCTGCTCGAATCTATGCGTAAGTCACAGATCAAGCTGGTGCTGACGCGCCACGAGCAGTCCGCTGGCTTCATGGCTGCGACCTATGGCCGCCTGACTGGCAAGACCGGCGTAAGTCTGTCCACCCTAGGGCCCGGCGCGACCAACTTGGTAACCGCCGGCGCATACGCCTATCTGGGCGGTATGCCGATGCTCATGATCACCGGCCAAAAACCGATAAAAAAGTCCAAGCAGGGACGGTTCCAGATCATTGATGTCTGCGACATGATGACCCCCCATCACCAAGTACACTCATCAGTTCGCATCGGCGGACAACATCCCGGCGCGCATGCGTGAGGCCTTTCGTCTTGCAGAAGAAGAAAAGCCTGGTGCTGTTCATCTTGAGCTGCCGGAAGACATTGCCGCTGAGCAAACCGACAGCACGCCGATCCCGTCGAGCATGCACCGCCGTCCGCTTGCCGAGCACAAGTCAGTCGTGGCCGCCGTCGAGAAACTGCAGAAGGCCCGCAGGCCCATCTTGGTGATCGGTGCAGGAGCAAACCGCAAGATGACGGCCAAGGTTCTGCAGCAGCTAATCGATAAGACAGGCATTCCGTTCGTCACGACTCAGTTGGGCAAAGGTGTGGTCGACGAGCGCCATCCGCGGTTCCTGGGTAACGCCGCTCTGTCGTCCGGTGACTTCGTGCATCGCTCGATTGAATCTGCTGACTTGATCATCAACATTGGCCACGACGTGATCGAGAAGCCACCGTTCCTCATGGTGCGTGGCGGTACAGAGGTTGTTCATATCAACTTCCGTTCAGCGGAAGTTGATGCGGTGTACTTCCCCCAGATCGAAGTGATCGGTGACATTGCCAATGCTGTGTGGCAAATCGGCGAGGCGCTGAGCGACACCGCGCATTGGGATTTCAGCCGGCTGCTGGAAATCCGTGATGCTAACGAAGAACAGATCGCTGAGGGAGGCGATGACAACCGTTTTCCGATCTACCCGCAGCGCTTGGTGGCTGACGTTCGCCGTGTACTGCCGTCCGACGGCATCGTTGCGCTGGACAACGGAATTTACAAAATCTGGTTCGCCCGCAACTACAAGGCGCACAAGCCGAACACCGTGCTCCTGGACAACGCGCTAGCGACCATGGGGGCTGGTTTACCGTCGGGTATGGCAGCACACCTTGTTCACCCTGATCGCCCGGTAATCTCGGTGTGTGGTGATGGCGGCTTCATGATGAACAGCCAGGAACTGGAGACAGCAGTACGCCTGGGTATGCATATCACCGTAGTGATCCTGCGTGACGATGGCTACGGCATGATTCGTTGGAAGCAGGCGAATATGGGCTTCACCGATTTCGGCCTGGATTACGGCAATCCGGACTTCGTCAAATACGCCGAAGCTTACGGTGCCAATGGCCATCGCGTGGAAAGTGCCGAAGGCCTGCTCCCGCTGCTGGAGCACTGCATCAAGACGCCGGGCGTGCATGTGATTGATTGCCCGGTCGACTACTCCGAGAACGACCGCATCCTGAACATAGAACTGCGTGAGCGGAGCGCAGCCATTTGAATCATTGCGAGCAGGCGGCATTCCGCCTAGAGACATAGATGGCATGTAAGGTCATACCTCGCTTGGGTCGGCAGCATGGATCACTGCCGACTTATCGTCGACTTTTCAATACAACAGGGCCTTTGAGCCCTTTTGTACTCGAAGCAAATTCAATATTCGGTCAGTCAAGGCTCGTCGGTAGTGCTGTTCATCACATTGCTACTCAGAACCTCACGCGATATCGATCAATGACTTCCTCATCCAGCTCCACACCTAAACCAGGCTTATCCGGGACGCGAACATAACCATTTTGCAGAGGTATCAGATTCTTCACTAAGTCGCGGAATAGCGGGCTATCGCTCTGAGAATACTCAATAAGTTCACCTGCTTCGCTGGCCGCCATGAAATGCACCGTGGCAGCCAACAAAATGCCAGTGCTGAAGCCATGAGGCACCAATTGTGCGCCGTATTGGCGTGCGAGCTCGTCGATATGACGCATCTCGCTGATGCCACCGCAGCGTGTGATATCAGGCTGCACGATCGCCGGGCGCGTCTCGGCCAGAAATGCTTTGAACTCATGACGAGTCGCTAGCCCCTCACCGCCAGAGACACGTATACCGCATTGTTGAGAAAGACGCAGCAGACCTTCAGAGTCATCAGATGGCAGGGGCTCTTCGATCCAATTCAGATTAAAGTCACGTAAGGCGTCGCATTGCGTCAATGCGTTTGCATAATTTCTCCAGCGTCCAACTAGATCGATCTGCAGTTTGACATCCTCTCCAATCTCCTCCCGGATTACCTTGAGCAAGGCTTTGTCCGCGCTCAGATCTTCACCAAAACCTCCGCCTCCGAGCTTGATGCATTTTAGCCCCTGAGCCATTAGCTCTCGCACTATGTGGCGATTGGCGATCTCATCTGGTTTGGGGATAAAGGTGCCGTAGGCAGCTATGCGGTCACGGTGCTTTCCACCTAGCAGAGTGTGCACCGGGACACCGTAATGCTGACCAGCGATATCCCATAACGCGATGTCCAAAGCACTGATCGCGTGAATCGCTGCACCGCGTCGCCCTACGTATTCAGAACCCCGCACCATCTTCTTCCAGAGCCTGTCAATCTCCAGCGGATTTTCGCCGATCAATAGTTGGCGCAACCCTTGACAGGTTTCGTGAGAAGCGGGCATTTCGATCAATGCTTTTACTACGGAAGGGGAGCTATCGGTCTCACCGACTCCCACCAATCCGGTGTCGGTATGAATGCGCACGATCAACGCATCCTCGCCCCATTCGCAAGGTTCATTTAGTGGCGGTACGCGCAGCCAAATCGTCTCTATCTCAATGATTTTCATGTTGGAACTTCCACTGTCTTGACCTTAGGGATTTCCGCAAATGCTGGCACCTCCGATCCGAGTGCCAAGCGCTGAGCCTGCTCCTCAATCTGGTACCCAGGCATCGCGCTGTAGTCCTCGCGCAACCACTTGAACAGTCCCCAAATCTTCACCATTAAGATGCCTACAAATGGGATGGCGCTTAGGATCACTGCCGTTTTGAGTGTGCTCAGCGATGCGTTGATGTAAAGCATCGCCATCGGCAACGCGGCCAGCAGAACGCACCAAAACATCCGCAGGTTTGGAGAGGGATCGTCACCTTCTCGCAGATTTCGGGTGCTGGTCGCGGCGACGGTGTAAGCCACAGCATCGAGGTGAGAGGCGAGGAAAATCAGCATCAGAAGGAAGTACAGGGCAGAAAGTATTTTGCCAAACGGCAAGCTCGCCAGCAGAAGAGAAACAGCGGCTTCTCCGCCCACGCCATCGAGCATGGCCGGAGCATCAACCAGACCAGATACAAATTGGTGAATCGCGAAACTCTGCAGGCTACCAAAAAACATCCAGCAGCCACCGCAGCCACCGAGGATCATCGCAGCGACGACTTCCTTGATCTTGCGTCCCTTGGACACTCGGGTTACGAAGATTGCAACTCCTGGGGTGTAGGTGATCCAGTAAAGCCAATAGAACACTGTCCACCCACGGGAAAATTCACCGGTGCCATTGGGTTCGGTATACAAGCTCATGCGCACGAAATCGTGGAGGACGAGACCGATCGCGTTGACGGCGTTGTTGAGAGTGTACGTTGTAGGGCCGAGTAGCAGGACTATCAGGCCGAAAAGGAGCGTCATACCGCAAGCCATCTTGGCCAAGCGCTGCATTCCTGAGCTGATGCCGATGTACGAGCTCATGGAGAAGACTACGGTCACCAACAAAACCAGGCTGGCCTTCAACGCAAACCCGTCGTTGATACCAACCAGTTCAGAAATTCCTTTCGAGACGGTAGAGGTGGTCAACGTAGTGGTCAGAATCAGCCCACCAAAAGTCGCGAACAGAAACAGTAGGTCAACCATCCGTCCCACTGGGCCTTGAGCCTTTAGTCCGGTTATGGCTTCAAGGATGCCGGCGAGGCTCAGTCCTTTGTTCTTGCGTACATGAAAATGATAAGCCATCGCTAGCGAAGCGATGCCATAGATCGACCAAGGTGTGACACCCCAATGGAAGAAAGAGTAAGCGATGCTTAGATCGAGCGCTTCTTTGCTCGCGGCAGCGACGCCTAAACCGGGAGTAAGGTAGTAGTAAGCCCACTCCATGAAAGCCCAGTACATGGTGGCAGAACCTAGTCCTGCACAGATGAACATGAAGACCCAACTGGTGGTGGTGTATTCCGGTTTGCCTTCTCCTAGCCGGATATTTCCGTACTTGCTCAATGCCAGTCCTAGGATCAGGACAACACATGCGAATCCTGTGAACTGTACAACTGCCCCAAAGGTTGACGTTGCGGAGGTGAAGAGCTGACTTGCCAGCGCTTGGGCTTCAGTCGGATACATCATCAAACCGGTTGCAATGGTGGCAATCACGACGATGCTGATCAGAATCAGTATGAAGTCCTGAGTAGGGGCCTCAGATCCTGAGTCCTGATGGACGCGACTTTTAACCTGCATGGCGACCTCCTGACAAAAAAAGGGTACTCGCGGGGTGCATGTTACAAACAGCGGGGGGTAGCGTGTGCATGATGTTTTGACTCTTGTAATTATGTTGTTAGCCGGCACTCAAACGAGGCATTAAGCCCGTCCTCAGCAAGGTAGTCGCAATGTACGTCTCAGCCCTTTAACCGGGACAACGAAATTTTGTGATGGCTTAATTACAGGTTGTAATCAATTAACTTCATCTCATAATCTTACCGCTCAAGGCCATCTCACTGAGATGGTGTTCACCCCCAAAAAAAACGCCCGCCAGAGCAGAACTCGTGAGCGACGGGCGAGGGGCAGTGGAGTTATTGTGGATGCTAACTGCCGTGCGGATGTCATCATTGGTGACGCAGGTGCGAATCCTTGAACAGCGTCGATGTGCACTGAAGCAGGAATAAAAATATGACTATGACTCGATTGCCCCACCTGAATTTGCTCCAAGCTTTTAAAACAGTTGCCGATCAAAGAAGCTTTAGTCGCGCAGCTGAAACACTCCACTTGACGCAATCTGCGGTGAGTCAGCAAGTTGTGAAACTGGAAGAGGTTGTTGGCGTTCCTCTTTTCGTTCGCTCAACTCGAAGTACCGAACTCACAGAAGATGGGGCTCAGTTACTGATTGAAATTTCTTCGCCTTTGACGAGCCTTATTCAGGCCTTCGAAAAATTCTCCAGGCCTAACAAGATTCCAGTGCTGCATTTCGAATGTGAACCTGTGTTGAGTTCTATCTGGATAACGCCCAGGCTTAAGTCTTTTACGGAATGTTTTGGAGCCATTTATTTTCAGCAAAGGCTGACAACACAGAATCTGGAATTTTCACCCGACACCCAGTTCGCTATCAAATGGGGAACAGGTAAGCGTCCGGGTTACGTCTCCGAATATCTGCTTGGGCTGAATTACATTCCCATGTGTTCACCTGCGTTGATTGAAGGGCGAGACAGACTCACCTCACCGAGCCAGTTGAACTCACTGCCGCTTCTCCATGATCGAGACAGAGGCGACTGGACAACCTGGCTCAAAGTTTTTGATATTGAGGACGTAAATCCGAACGAAGGGCATGTGGTCAACGATGCCAACGTGTTAATGCACATGGCGATCGAAGGGCATGGAGTGGCATTGTGCGCGATGGAGCTGTGTGAGAAGCCGTTGAAGGAGGGGGTTCTGGTGTTACCGTTTCCTGAGATGAGCATGCCTCACAACATGGCCTACTATATCCTCACTCGCGCGACACCTCCACCCAGCGCGAGGGCGATTCAGTTCATCGAATGGCTGAAGTCCGAGGTCAAAAAATACCGAGGTGGCACTGAAGATACGATCTGAGCGATTCATGCAGGGAAAGCTGGGAGAGAAAGCCCGCGATCCGTTCGTGCGGGCTTTACATACTGGCCGGAGTACTCAGCCTACGAACATGGCGTACGTAGTGGCACGGATTTCCTCCCAATCAATTTCGAGCCCGAGGCCGTATCCATCGGGAGCAGTAACTAATCCTGATGTATTGGCTCGGATTGGGTTATGCGTTGCAAACTCAAAGAGCTCGTACTCACATGCCTGCTCAAAAAAATTGCAGTTTGGCTGGCTGAGCATCAAGTGAAGGTTTGCCGCTTGCGCCAGTGAGTGGCCCCAGCTCTGAAGCTCTACCTGGACTCCACGCGCAGCGGCTTTGCGCATAATGGCTTGAGCGGGAGTAATGCCTCCGCAAGTCATGACATCAACCCTTACGCGCGACCAGCAATTTTCACGCATACCAAATTCAACTAGGAAGGGGTCAGTGATAGCATTGCCCGCAGGCAAAACAGGCACAGCCAAGTCTCTCGAAAGTGTCCTATAACCACTCAGGTCGTAATCATCCAATGGAGCCTCAAACCACTCATACTTTAGCTCGCTTAATACCTGACCTACATCCATGGCGCCAGCCAAGTCGTAGCGTTGCTCAACATCGAGCATCAAGGCCAAGCCTTTATCACCGTGAGCTCGGTGTACAAGATTGATCATTTTCAGGTCTTTCTCTGGCTGGCACCAACAATGGAATTTAAGCGCCTGGAAACCCTGTTCAACCCACTGGCTCACATAGTCGACATACGCCTCTGGCGATGCTAGAACAGGTGTACTGGCATAGGCTGGAATCGAAGTCCGTGACGCCCCCAATAGTTGATAGAGGGGCTTTTCCGCCGCTTTCGCTGCCAAGTCCCACAGAGCAACATCGATCAGCGCCAGGGCCTGAGCGGATCGAGCATAAGCTTTTGGCTTTAGGTGACTCCATAGGGCCACGCGATCCAGAGCTGATTTGCCAATCACTTCGGGAATCATGTCCTTGAGCGTTTCAAGCAAGACCGTATCAACGCAGTGCGTGGTGTAGGAATCGGTTGCAGCGAAGCCCACGAAGCCGTCAGTGGTGTGAACGCGCACGAAGGTGTGTGTCGTGAATGGATCAGGTTGTTCTGGTGTCCAGGTCGAACCAGGTTGGTTAGGACGACAAACATAAACTTCAATTTTTGAAACAGTGAGACGGTTCATGCCTTATACCTTACGCAACTTTGTTAAATGAAAATGAGCTTTCGGGGATTCATTTTGAAAAGCAGCCAAGTACAAGCGTGATAAAATCGTCATCCCTGCACATATCTGAACATCTAGTCTTGCTCTTGATGTCAGTTTTTTAGTTGCTAAACTAAAATTCAAAGAAGTTATCCTTGCGATTGATTGCGAGCTTTTGTTCGAGCAAGCGTGTGTCGCTGGCAGCTTCAAAATGTTCAAGTTTAGTCCCCAGTTAGTATTAATTATGTGGGTGACGCTGGTTGCGGGTTGCTTTCAAGAATCTAATGATTTGAGCCAAGTTGTGGAATCAATATTTTGTGATCCGTTTATTAGTGTGGCTTATTAGTGGTCAAGTCGCTGCACCATTCGTAGCTTATCCGAGACTAAGCCGTGTCAGCCCGCACTGGCTGGCAGTGAGCGCTTAGTTTTGCTTTGGTGTATCTATAAGTAAAACGGTGCATGAGGCCATACTTTTATTGTAGGTGGGGCGTTTATTTCCAGTGATAGCATGTCGAACTATCACCTCAGGTCGCTGAAGCGCACGGATTAAAAATTATGACTGCAGGCCAAATGTGTATTTGGCGCGAATGCTTAATATTTAGTTATTAAATTGTTGCAGGCGGCGGGGTGTTGGTTTTTATAAAACTAAAGCTGGAGTGAGTGATGGTATTTAATTTCTCGCATTATAAGTGGTTGTTGATAGGTAGTGCGTTTATTCTCGCGTTGTCATTAGGGGTCAGGCACGGATTTGGATTATTCCTGGCCCCCATGTCCCTATCGTTTGGGTGGGGAAGGGAGATTTTTGCATTCGCGATTGCGTTTCAGAACCTAATTTGGGGTATCGCCCAGCCTTTCAGTGGGGCGTTGGCCGATCGATATGGAGCGGGCAAGGTAATCGCTGGTGGCGGGTTTCTGTACGCCTGTGGGCTAGTTCTTATGAGTACCGCGACCAGTTCATCTATGCTGCTGATGAGTGCTGGCGTTCTGGTGGGTATTGGCCTGTCAGGCACTACTTTCTCAGTAATTCTAGGGGTAATAGGAAGAGCATTGCCGATTCAGAGTCGCAGCATGGGAATGGGGTTAGCTAGTGCCGCTGGCTCACTTGGGCAATTTGTCATGCTTCCCGGCACTCTTGAGTTAATCCAGCAATTTGGGTGGCAGTCTGCATTAATCATCCTGGCAGGCTTGGTCGCTTTGATTCTGCCGCTGGTAGGAATGCTTAAAGACCGACCGCTTGTTAGGACGGCAGATACCCAAACTGCCGGCCAAGCGTTGCAAGAGTGCGTGGCCCATCGAGGGTTCATCCTGCTGTCAGCAGGCTTTTTCGTATGCGGGTTTCAGGTGGTTTTCATTGGAATACACTTGCCCTCCTATATCATTGATCAACACCTTGATGTCGGAACTGGCACGGCGGCCTTGGCCCTTATCGGCTTATTCAATATCTTCGGAACCTATACCGCAGGGATTTTCGGCGCTCGATATTCGAAGCCGAGGTTGCTAACGATGTTGTATGCATTAAGGGCAATCGTTATTGCCTGCTTTATTGCAGTGCCAGTGACTAAGCTTTCAGTTTATTGTTTCTCAATTGCTATAGGCTTTTTGTGGCTCTCTACCGTGCCTCTTACCAATGGAACCATCGCTTCAGTTTTTGGTGTGAGAAATCTGTCCATGCTCGGGGGCATCGTCTATTTCTTCCACCAGGTTGGCGCTTTCTTCGGTGGATGGCTCGGAGGGCTTGTATATGACCGCACCGGCAGCTACGACCTCGTCTGGTACATCTCGATCGTGTTGAGCGTTATAGCAACTGTATTACATTGGCCAATTACTGAGTCTCCGGTCGAACGAAGGCCTAGGGCGGGGGAGGTATGTTGAGGTGCGAATGGTTTGGCTAACGATCGTGTTGCTTGCGGTGATGCTTATCATCAGCTGGCAGGGATACCTGCATATGGGCTTGGCTGGATTACAGTTGGGGGCTGTTTGCTAGATAAAATTTACATGTGTCAGCAAGGTTGACGCGTTGGCTGCGCGGAGATCCAAGCAGCCAACTTTTCAAGTCTTGGAGATTCTAGACCAAAGTTTCCATTGCTGGAGCGTGTTGTGTCGAGCGAGGAAAAATTGGCGTTTGTGGGTGTGCTTTTGTCAGTGCACGCCCTTGTGCCACGATGGCCTCAGCAGACATATGTGAATAGTCTTCTTTCAACCATCTCATCAGCCCCCAAATTTTCACCGCCAGGACTGCGATAAATGGAATGGCAGTGAGAATGACCGCTGTTTTCAGGGTGCTCAGCGGAGCGTTGATATAGAGCATGGAAAGCGGCAGCGCAGCGAGTAATAAACACCAGAACAGGCGAAGGTTAGGTGTTGGATCATCGCCTTCTTTCAGGTTTTTGGTGCTAGTCGCAGCCACTGTATACGCCACTGCATCGAGGTGCGATGCAAGGAAAATAAGCATCAGAAGGAGGTACACGACAGATAGCACATTACCCATTGGCAAGGAGTGTAGGAGCATCGAAACCGCAGCTTCGCCGCCTGCACCACTGAGCATTGCGGGAGCGTCAACAACGCCAGTGATGAACTGGTGAATAGCGAAACTCTGCAGGCTACCGAAGAAGAACCAGCATCCACCGCAACCACCTAAGACCATTGCCATGATCACTTCCCGTATGGTTCTGCCACGTGAAATACGAGTGACAAAGATTGCCATCCCAGGCGTGTAGGTGATCCAGTAAAGCCAATAGAAGGCCGTCCAACTACGAGCAAAATCACTCCCGCCTACAGGGTCGGTATGCAAGCTCATTTGCACGAAATTCTGTAATGCAATGCCCGCCGCATTTGTGAAGTTGTTGATGATGAATTCGGTCGGGCCGAGAAACAGGACGATTAATCCAAACCCCAGCGTCATACCGCAAGCGACCTTCGCCAAATGCTGCATGCCAGAGGAGATGCCGATGTAGGAGCTCAGTGAAAAGACCATCGTGACCATGATGACAATCGAAGCTTTGAGCCCGAAACCATCAGTGATGCCGGTGAGGTCAGCGATCCCTTTCGCAACAGTAGATGTGGTAAGCGTAGTTGTCAGGACTAGCCCGCCAAACGTGGAGAACAAGAATATCAAATCAATTACACGACCCACCGGCCCGCGTGCCTTAAACCCCGTCATAGACTCAACAACGGCTGCCAAGCTCAAGCCTTTGTTGCGTCGTACGTGAAAGTGATAGGCCATGGCCAGCGAGGCGATTCCGTAGATCGACCATGGCGTAACGCCCCAGTGAAAAAAGGAATATGCGATGCTGTACTCTAGGGCTTGCTGAGTCGACCCGGTAATCCCAAGTCCCGGAGTTAGATAATAGTAAGACCATTCCATGAATGCCCAATACATGGTGGCTGAGCCTAGCCCGGCACAAATAAACATGAATATCCAGCTCACATTCTTGTACTCGGGAAGTCCATCGCCAAGCTTGATGCTTCCGTACTTGGTCATGGCCAGACCAATAATAAGAACGACGCAAACAAAGCCAACAATTTGGACGATGGATCCAAATGTCATTGTTGCCGCTGAAAACAGTTGATCTGCGGAGGCCTTGGCTTGATCTGGATAGGCTGTTAGAAAAATAACGGCTGTGGAGACAATGGCCAAACAGGTTAAGATGAGTGTCCAGTCGATAGAAGGGCGGGATGTTTCGATAATTTCAGGCTTCATGGCGACCTCCTGAAAGTGTGTGGCGGACACGAAGCGAGGGAGATAGAATTCTCATTTCTGAAGACCTGCTATTATGATTATTGGTAGACCTTAGCCATAGGGCTAAGCGCAATATAAACAGTTTAGTTGTCAACACTGAATCGCGTTTTGTTAATGAGATTATAAGAAATGCTTATCAATGGCCCAGTCTCACAGTCTGTTTCAACGCGACTCCCGCATTTCACTCTATTGTTGGCATTCAAAACGGTCGCAGAGCAAGGCAGCTTCACGCATGCCGCTAAAATTTTGCACCTCTCTCAGTCTGCGATCAGTCAAAAAATAGTAAAGCTGGAGGAGGCGTTGAATGCTCAATTACTAATTCGCACCACTCGTTCAGTGACGCTTACGGCTGCGGGTAAAGATCTGCTAAATGAGACAAGCGGCCCTTTTGAAGAGCTGGTGAAAGCATTTGATCGCTGCGCGCGAAAGCAAGGTCGGTTGGCCTTGCATATAGAAGCGGAACCTGTTTTAAGTGCATTCTGGCTGACGCCGAGATTGCGCAAATTCACAAATAACTACCCTGGCTTAGATATTCAGCAAACGCTGACATCGAAGCGCGTTGAATTCTCGGGAGACATCGATTTAGCAATAAAATGGGGCAAGGCTGACTGGTCGGGATTTCGTGCGGATTATCTGTTAGGTTTGAATTACGTTCCTGTTTGTTCACCTGCTTTGCTTGAATGTGAAAATCCTTTAATCGACCCGCTCAACTTGATCCACCATCCATTGCTTCATGATCGTAGCGTTGACGATTGGATTAATTGGGGGCGAACCTACCCAGGCGTCCCAATCAAAATTGAAGGGGGGCATCTAGTCAGTGACTCCAACGTGCTGACAGAGCTTGCGATTGAAGGTTTGGGCGTTGCTCTGTGTGGCTTGGAGCTTATCCAGAGACCTCTAAAGAATGGTGATTTAATCATTCCATTTCCTGAGATGAAGATGCGACACCCAATGGGTTACTACCTTTTGACGAGGAAATCCGATCGTTTGAGTGATGTGGCCCAGCAATTTGTCGCTTGGTTAAAGGAGGAGGCCCGCCTCACCGAAGGCGCAGAAGACCGGCTTGGGGAGGAATCCACTTAGCCATCTAATAACTGGGTGGATTCCTTTTTTGAAAGACCGGCTTCCTTAAGTAACCAGTCTATAAATGCTTGGGATTGAGGGCTGGCATATTGATGTTCTGGAAGGACAGCGTAGAACGCTTCGGAGGTGGGTACACGTTGAGTGAACGGAGCGACGAGTTTGCCTTCAGTCAGCAGCGTAGCTACAAGTGATGTTCGTCCTAATGCAAAACCGTGTCCGAGAACAGCCATTTCCAACGCTGTTATAAGCGTGTCAAATTGCATCCCTTTCGAAGGTGGAACGCAGGAAATTCCTGTTTGCTTTAGCCAATAACCCCATCCTTCTTCATATCCGATGACATGGAGTAGTCCATGTTCTGCTAGTATTTTCTCTATATTGAAGTCTAAGTTAGGATCGGTAATTATTAGCTTGGGGCTGCATACTGGAATAAGCTCATCCCACGTCAGTCTGTATGACTTATAGCCCGGCCAATTTCCTTTGCCGTATCGAATATCAATATCCACTTCTTTATCCTGCTCCTCCAGCCAGATGTTACTGCTGAAATGCAGGTTTACTGAAGGATAAACGCTGGTAAACCGTTCTAGTCTCGCAGCTAGCCAAGTCGTAAAGAAAACAAGGTTCACCCTGGTGGTAATGACCTTTGCACGTCCTTCGCCAAAAATTTCATCGGTGGCAGCAGCAAGACGTTCGATAGCTTCATGAACTGCAGGCATATAAGCGCGCCCCGCTTCGGTCAATTCTAGTCGGCGCGCTAGACGCTTGAAAAGCGTCATTCCAAGTTGTGACTCCAAACCTTTAATCTGTTGGCTGATAGCAGCCTGTGTCAAGTTTAGTTCTTCGGCAGCTAAGGTGAAATTTAAGTGGCGTGCAGAGGCCTCGAACGAGCGCAGCCAATTCAGCGGAGGAAGGCGTTTTTTATTCACTTATAGATCGCTCTTCATATAGCATTGTTGAGCGGGTGATGGTTATCGCCATCGCCCGCTCAATAATAGTATGTAGCGTCTATAGATGTAAATGATCATATGAGGCGATAGCGTGAACGCCTCGGGGCATGAAAACTTGAGGGTTTACATGCCCATTCGGGGCCGTTATTTCAATGTAGGCATTGAGAATGAGGCTCCTTCACGAACACCTGCCGATGGCCAGCGCTGGGTGATCATTTTGCGACGGGTATAAAACCGCACGCCATCCGGGCCATAAGCATGGAGGTCGCCGAACAGAGAGCGCTTCCAACCGCCGAAACTGTGATACGCAACTGGTACCGGCAATGGGACGTTTACGCCCACCATACCCACTTTGATGTTGTCGGTGAAGTAACGCGCTGCCTCGCCGTCGCGCGTGAAAATACACGTCCCATTGCCGTATTCATGGTTATCAATGAGATTCATCGCTTCCTGCATTGAGTCGACCTGAATCACCTGAAGCACCGGCCCGAAGATCTCCTCCTGGTAGCTCTGCATCGTCGGTTTTACGCCATCGATCAGGGTGCCACCCACAAAGAAGCCGCTCTCGTATCCCGCGACTTCAGCATTTCGACCATCTACGATGATCCGGGCACCGTCGGCCTCCGCACTGTCGATGTACCCGACAACCTTATCCTTGTGCTGACGGGTGATAACGGGGCCAAAGTCGTTGCTGGCATCTGAATAGGCGCCGACTTTAAGCGCAGCCATGGCGGTGCGCATCTTTTCAACAAGGGCTTGTGCGGTACCTGCTCCTACTGCAACGGCAACCGACAGTGCCATGCAGCGTTCGCCGGATGAGCCGAAAGCTGCCCCTAAGAGCTGGTTCACCGCGTTATCCATGTCCGCATCCGGCATTACGATTGCGTGGTTTTTCGCCCCGCCCAATGCTTGGCAACGTTTCCCATTCGCGGTAGCGAGCTTGTAGATGTATTCGGCAATTGGCGTTGAGCCTACGAAACTTACTGCCTCAATCCGCGAGTCGTTTAACAGAGTGTCAACAGCTTCTTTATCCCCGTTGACTACGTTCATGACACCGTTTGGAAGACCTGCTTCCTGCAGCATCTGAGCGATGAACAAGGTCGAGCTTGGATCGCGTTCGGATGGTTTGAGGATAAAGCAATTCCCGCAGACAATTGCCATCGGGAACATCCAGAGCGGCACCATCACTGGGAAGTTGAATGGGGTGATGCCAGCCACCACACCCAGCGGCTGGAACTCGCTCCAGCAATCGATGTCAGGGCCTACGTTTTTGCTGTGTTCTCCTTTCAAAAACTCAGGAGCACCGCAAGCGTACTCGACGTTTTCGATGCCGCGCTGCAATTCCCCCATGGCGTCGTGCGAAATCTTGCCGTGCTCTTCGCCAATGAGTTGGCAAATTTTCGCAGCATTCTGCTCCAGGAGTTCCTTGAAGCGGAACATGACGCGAGCCCGCTTGATAGGAGGGGTATTGCGCCAGGCAGGGAAGGCTGCCTGAGCTGCGGAGATGGCTTGTTCAACAGTCACCTTGGAGGCCAGCGCCACGCGCTTGGTAACTTGTCCAGTCGCAGGGTTGAATACATCCTGAAAACGCTGTCCAGCGTCCAGGCGCTCGCCACTAATGAGGTGTCCTACAGTTTCCATTTCATGTTTCCTGATTATTGTAATGTTGGATAACAGCGTTTAACGGTATGGCGTTCAACTACCAAAGCTTGCGATAGAGCTCAGCCATTTGGTCGGTGGTCGGGACGCGAGGGTTATTCCCCGGCGATCCAGAGGCCAAGGCCTGCTGTGCCATGGTTTCGATCTTGTCCATGAACTGCGCTTTATCAATTCCAAACTCTGCCGGGCTGGGGACGTTCAAATCCTCATTGATTGCTTTGAGCTCGCGCAGCAGCTTTTCGTTGGCCGTGGCATCGCTGTCCTGGAGGGTGGCCAAGCCCATTGCGCGAGCACATTCGGCATAGCGCTCAGGTGCTGCAGGGATCGAAAATTCGGTCACGGCCGGCAGCAGCATCGCGTTGGACAATCCGTGGGGAACATGGAAAAAAGCGCCAATAGGGCGGCTCATGCCATGCACTAAAGCTACTGATGCGTTGGAGAAGGCCATCCCCGCGAGCGTTGAGCCGAGCATCATCGCTTCACGTGCCTTCTTATCGGCTCCGGTGCGATAGACGGTTCGAAGATTGGGCCCGATTAATCGCATCGCAGCCAGAGCCTGAGTGTCGCTGTAAGCGTTTGCCTTTTTACTGACGTATGCCTCCATGGCGTGGGTGAGGGCGTCAATGCCTGTGTCAGCCGTGATGCGTCCTGGGAGGCTCAGCGTCAGCGTATAATCGATCAGGGCGGCAACTGGCATAAAGGCCAATCCCACACAAAGCATTTTCTCGTCAGTCGACTCATCAGTGATGATTGTGAATCGGGTGACCTCGGAGCCAGTGCCCGCCGTGGTCGGGACGGCAATCAGCGGCAGTCCCGCTTCGTTTACGATTCGTGGGAACTTGTAATCACGCATTTGGCCGCCGTGCTTGGCAAGCACACCGATAGCCTTCGCACTGTCGATAGGGCTGCCGCCACCCAGCGCAATGATGCAGTCAAAGTCGCCTTCTCCGGCGTAGCGCACACCTGCACTGATCGATGCGACAGTGGGCTCGGGAACGGTGTCATCGAATACGTCAGCATGGATGCCGGTAGAGGAGAGCACTTCTACGATTCTGGCGGCATAGCCCAGCTTGACCATCATCTTGTCGGTCACTACGAGGGGCTTGCGAAGATTTAGGCTTGCTAAAACTGCCGTAATTTCTTCACAAGCATTTTCGCCGATGGACATCAGGCGAGGCAGAACTACTGGGGTAGCCATAAATGCTCCTGTTTTATTTATCTGGTGGAGTAAAAGACACCGTCTCTGCGCAATAGCCGCATAGATTATTTGGGCATGGCTGCCGGCATGAATTGTTTCGACCTCAGGTGGGTCGTGATTGATTCTCGGGTGTGAGAATAAGTTTGTGAAGCAATAAAATGTCAGCCTGACTCCCTGTTTTTTTTATGGGTCGAGGGCGGCTTGCGAGAGGTTTGCTGTTGTTTATTTCAAGAGATCGCCTGCAGCCATAATAAAAATTGACCCTCAGGGCTAATTTATATTGCTGGATTGGTTGTTGTGAGATTTCTAATATCGGTATTACACGGTGGGGGAATACCAAAAAAAGTTGTCGAGAGTTTTTGTCGTCAAATCAGGTGTCAATAGTTACTGATATTGCTTTTCGTCCACTGCCATGACTCTACAACTAGGTCATTAGACCTACTTTAAAACTGCCTCTAAGAAGGATAAAACGAAATGAAGCAGACTAATCCATTGCCGCTTGCCGGCGTTCGCGTAGTCGATTTCGGTCAGCAGATCGCTGGCCCTGCCGTTGCAATGATCTTGGCGGATCTTGGTGCGACAGTGGTGCACATCGACCCTCCTGAGGGCCCTCAGTGGGAAAACCCGGCGAACGCTGTGCTTAATCGCAACAAAAGCTGTATCCGTCTTGACCTCAAGACCGCTGCCGGTCTGGCGCAGGCGAATGATCTGATTGCTCAAGCTGACATTGTCCTGGAAAGCTTCCGTCCGGACGTAATGAAAAATCTGGGCATCGACTTTAAAGAGCTGCGCGCCAGCCGCCCGGAGCTGATCACGCTCTCAATCCCAGGCTTTGCCAGCAACGACACGCTGCGTCGCGAATGGAAAGCTACAGAGGCTGTTGTTGCCGCGACTGCGGGCGCATTCACTGACATGGGCTTCAACCGTGTTTTGCTGGGTCTTAACCCGAGCTTCTCACCACTGCCTCTGGGCTCTGCGTACGCTACCACTCTGGCTGCTAGCGCAGTCGCACTCGCTCTTCAAGCTCGTGAACGTACCGGCCATGGTGATGAGATCGAGGTGCCGGTGGTTGCCGCGTTGATGGAAGGACTGTCCTATAACTCCTACGTAATCGACGGTCTGCCTGAGCGCTATAAGACGATGCGAGAGCTTGAAATTGAGCATCGCAAGGCCAACAACATTCCAATGAATCTCAGCTATGAGGATTTGCAGGAGTATCTCGATCCTTTCTACCGCACCTATTTGTGTGCAGACGACCGGATGTTTTACTGCGTATGCCCGTCGCACCGTAACCATGCCAAGCGTGCGTTGAAAGTTCTCGGCATCTACGATGAACTCGTGGCGGATGGTCTACCCGAAGTATCCGATCTGCATTCACCCATCAGTGAGTGGGATGGCGAGACGTCGATTGGCGTATACCCTCTGCCAAAGAAGTGGGCAGACCATATCTCGGCGAAGATGAAGAAAGCGTTCCTCACCAAAACTTCGGAAGAGTGGGGTCAGATTTTCGGTGAGAACAAGATTCCAGGTGCGCCTCACCGTACCACCCAAGAATGGGTCAATCATGAGCACACCAATACTGCTGGTCTGATCGTTGAGGTTGAAGATCCTGAATACGGCCTGATGAAACAGCCTGGGCCGATCGTTTGGCTTGAAGAGTTCGCAGGCGAAATGGTTAAGCCTCGTCCTCGCAAGAACATATCTTTCGAACAGGCAGTGGTCGAGCTTAAAGAAGCTGCCGCTGAATATCCGGCTACCTACCCAATAGGTAGTGCAACCAAGTCCGAGGTTGGAAAGGGCTGGTTGGATGGGCTGCGGATCCTTGACCTGACCAACGTTATTGCTGGCCCGCACTCAACTGCGTTTCTCGCGCGCTTCGGTGCCGAAGTCATCAAGCTCGACCCGGTTAAGCCTCTTTATGATCCACTGATTGGCACTCTGTTTACCTTCCAGACAGGCATGGGCAAACAAAGCGCTCTGGTTGATATTCTCAGTCCAGAAGGCCGTGGCGCTTTCAACCGCCTGGTTAGCTCAGTGGATATAGTGGTCATCAATGCTCCAGAGCGTCAGTTGAAAGAGCTGGGACTGGATAAGGAGAGCCTGCGTATCGTCAACCCCAACGTCCTGTTCTGTCGCCTCGATTGCTTAGGTGGGCCGCTGCCAGGGCCGAAGTCCAACTTCATTGGTTATGATGATATCATTCAGGCCCACAGCGGAATCATGAGTCGCTTCGGTGGCCCACAAACGCCAGAAGAGCACGCTCACCTAGGCACCCTGGACGTCAACTGTGGTTTCGCTGCCGGCTTGGGTATGGCTGTCCAGCTCTACCATCGGATCAAAACCGGAAAAGTCACCCGTTCGCGCACCTCCCTCTCGGCTGTTACTAACCTCGCGCAAATCTCGTTTGCCTATGACTATGCGGGGCGCGGCGCCTTCAACGAGCCCTCGGGTCGCAATGTGCTGGGCTATAATGCTCTATCGCATTTCTACCAGACGAGTGATGGGTGGCTGTATCTGGACAGCAAGCCAGCAGAAATCGAGATGCTGGAAAAAATCGAAGGGTTGGAAGGCATCGGTAAAGCCTCAGATGTCTCGGCCTTCTTGAAGGAGGTATTCCTGACTGCTCCAGCTGCATACTGGGCTGACCTCCTGCACGAGGCGGATATCGCTGCCGCAGTACCGAATTCAATCGAGCAGCTCCGTGAGCGATACACCCGTGAAGGGGACAACACCGTTGGTATCCACAACGGCAGCTTCGCATTCTCGATTCACCGCAACCACCCAAGCGGCCACTGCCTGACACAGATCGATCACTACGCAATCCGCCCAGTGGATTCAAAAATCTCGGCGGTATCTCTCCCTGAGCGCTGGGGGCATTCAACCAAAGACGTGCTTGCCAGCATCGGATACTCTCCGGCGGAAGTCGATGATTTCGTCCGTCGGGGTATTGCTAGCCTTGGATGGGCAGAGGAGTTTCTGCCAAGCTAATCAATCATCCACGCGCTCGTAGCTGCATCAATTTTTGGCCATGTGTCCACGCCCACATGGCCTTTTTTGCGTGAAGTTGTATGCGTTCAAGCTCGGCATCGGGGAACACGGGAAATGCTCTAATTGCAAAAATACAGGCGGTAAAAATGACCATAGAGCTTTCGAGTGTGTGCGTCCGGGCACCCCGCCTTGCGCAACTAAACCAGTCGCCACCTATGGGGCAGTAGCTCCGCAATCCCACTTATCCGCTGCGTCGGGAGGCGCGTGAAGGCGTCCTTCAAATAAGCATATGGATCATGCCCGCTGAGTCGCTCCGACGGGGTCAAACTCGTGACCGCCGCTGCCCGTTTTCCGCTGCGCAGTGATCTTGCGAAGAGCCAGTTCTTGCGCGAGCCATGAATACCTGCTGAAGAGAGTGCGTGCCGGCGACAGGATTGGCACGCTTATATGGGGCGATGATTTCACAAGTGAACGCGAAGAGATCTTCAGCTTTCGAATGTCTCTGATACCAGCGTTACGCTCGTCAACCTCTTGCCACAACGGCATCACACCAGTTGCATTACGCGCCTCGACGCTCGCGCCTAAGACTGCTCGTTTTTCGGTGGGGTTGAAGGCATTGATCCCAAAGCGTCCAAGGGTCTCGCGCCTAAGAGATCTTCTAAACTTTGTGTTCGTATCGAAGTGCAGCGGCGAACAGTGCACGTCGTCATGCTGGATGAATTTAACCGAGTAGGGTCTCTACGACTTCTCGGCTTGCTAGCAGCCCACACAACCTCCTCCTGTGTTTCACGAATTTTGTAGCCGAAGCATCACGTCATATTTGGGAGCGGCCAGTAATGGACGCACGCGGATCGAATGATTGTAAGCGTCGGCGTTTTTCAAGGTTGTTGTCGCGTCGCCGTCTAACTATGCCGCTCTTTTCTTGGTCTGCTGCTGCCGATCCGGGTTCAACATCACAGTGCCCATCGGCTCCCAGTTTCTTGTCTGGCCAGAC
>NZ_CAXAPN010000043.1:0-50346 GCF_963971015.1 Pseudomonas sp. RA_15y_Pfl2_54 | reverse complement strand
AAGCAGCATCTTAAGTAATGCGGCTCTGCGTTCAGGTGAATAGTACGGCACGACCAGTCTCTTTCCGCCCCCGATATGCTTTTTTTGGAAAAACCGGAGAGGCGACAACTATCCTGACACCGGGGGCAAGATGAAAACGAGAACATACGCACGGAACAACCCAAGTGCGAAATCTCCGAGTTAACTCAAGAAGAGCGGAATCTTCTTACATGGTACAGGGCGATGTCCGAAGCGGATCGTGGATACATAAGCCATATATCGCAGGCGCTTACCCACAAGCCGTGACCCGTGAGGCTGATACAAGCCACCTCAACTTCGATGATTGATTGGATTGAAATGAAAACACCAAAGGAAACCCGGCCCAGCGTCGGGTTTTTTCATGTCTTTGGGGGAAGGGCGCCCATAAACAGCGCGCCCAACCACCATTCAAACGATCCAGGATCGTAGTTCAGTTAGTCGCTATTTTGCGGCTTTCACAATCGTTGGTCTGGGGCGAGGTGAAACGGCTTTCACCACATCATCGATCACCGCCTTGCCCATCGCCGTCAGAAAATGCGCAGCCCAGGCATACCGATCAGTGTGTTTCGCGAACGCCGCGTCTTCGGTGAGCGATTTAGCCAGGCAAAGCAGATCCGAGGCTTGAGTCAGCGCATCTTTAACCGGAACGCCGGCGCTGACGTGGAACAGCGGATTGTCGCCGCAGTAGAGGAAGGGTGTGTAGCCGATGGTTTTTTCTTCGACTTCTTCGATCATTGGCCACCTCCACAGGTGGAAAGGCATTGAAAGAAGAGTGAAGCATTGCATTGAGGGTAAAGCGGGATTTGTAGCGGACTTACAGGATGCATTGTCTAGCTCCTTGACATAGGGAGCTGCCGATTTCGTTACCAAGCGAAATGGGTGGCAGCTGTGCGCAGGTTGGTAAACCGGGAGTCAAGGAGACCGGCACGCCCGAAGGCGTCCCACGCACAGCCGCCATAACAAACTACGGGCTAGATAAGCCTGCAATTGTGAAGGCGCGCTGTTGCGCAACTCGTCGGGTTACCAAGCCCGATCGCTGATATGCAGCGACGTCTGGAGAATATTCCGGCGAATTGAAGGCTAGCAAGGCGCTTGCCTGCGAAAAGCACCTGAGTCGTGCTTACTTACGCAACTCGCGGATTTTGCCTACAACTTCGACCAGAGTCACTCGATATTCTGATCGCCATGTCAAAAAAGCCGCGGACTCACTTGCCTGTGACGCGCAGGCTTTGAATGAGAGATGAGGAGTCACCCCGTGAGAAAAATGAGATACAACGGCTATGTGGGCCGAATTGAATACAGTGATGAAGATGGCCTTTTTGTCGGCCAAATAACAGGAATCAAAGATCTCGTTGGATTTCACGGAACGTCAGTCGCGGAGCTGCGAGGAGCGTTTCAAGAGGCTGTAGTAGATTATCTCGAAACCTGTGCCCGGCTTGATCGCGTACCTCAAAAGCCGTATTCGGGTAATCGCTGACACCGTACCTGCAAACGGCAGGCGAAAAAAAACCGCCTTTGCTGGGCGGTTCTTTTGTAAGCCTTCGCTTGCGGCTCGGGCTAAGTACGTCTCACAGACAATACTGGCGTACGGTCATGTTATTAATCTTCGCTCATCCTCGCAAGGTGATTTTTGAGCCAGACGACCAAATCGCCGAAAAGTGCTTTTTGGTCGATAGCCCGAAGCGATGATGCTGGCAGAAATACCGATTTACAAAACCCCCTTATCCTTTTGCCAGAGAACCCCTGTGGATCAGGTTAAGATGCCGTCGCTCGTATGCCAGTGCGGCGGTGAGGTTTGGCTGGTGGCATAACAGATTTATGCCCTCTGACACGGTTTTGCACCCGTGCCGGATGATGCCTCGGAGGGGTCTCAACCGGCCGCCTCACAGGCAATACTGGCGTATCTGCTGAAGGCACGCGTGATCCGGTAAGTGTGCTGGAGGTTTGGCCCCCAACCTTGGAGGCCAAAACGTATGAAGCTTTTGCTGCGTACGCTGAGCCTCGTATGGAGATTGTTTAAAGCGTTTCGCTTTTACGAGTTCCTGCGAGACCACTTTGACGACCTGAAGTAGTAGTCGTTTTTGTGGGGGAAAGCCCGTTTCAGTTTCGGCTGAGGTGGGTTTTTTTTGGTCTAATAAGCTGTCATAAATGCGTTTTTCTATCAGCCGCTTCATCAGTGCGCGTAGGGCATTTCGTCGGCATCTGTAGGTATCATCCGGATAGTATGAATATACTGGTTATGCGTACAGTATTATTCGCACGAGAAACCGAACCGATGAAAACCTCAATCACTGTCGCATCTACCGCGCAGTCAAAAGACTTAACACGCTGGCAGACGATGCTCGCTGACAGATCCGCGCTTTTCGCTCGACCAGGCGCTCACCACAAAGCGCTCCTGATCGAAGCCCGTGCGCTGCACACAAATAAGGTGATAGATAGCGATGACCTCTGCGATCTGCTTGAGCTGGCGGATGGGGCGTTAGCCTTTGCGGTGGAATCGATGCTCGACATCGATGGTGAAGAGTAGGGGCACGGTATGCGCGTACTGGTAACCCCAATGAGGTCGCGCGGAATTGCGCTCGATCCAAAGGCTCGACGTCAGTACCCCGCGATAAGGGGCAATGTCATGGTCAACTCCTCGGTTTGTAAGGAGCTGGGACGGGCTGCCAACGTCGCTCGTGTAGATGTGGGAATGCCGCTTGATCCAGATCCCTTGCCCCCGTTGCTAGACGCCACACTCGCAGGCATGGCCGTCACCGGATTTGTCCTCAGCGGTATCGAGTACATCGAAGGCTGCGCGTACGCGCAGTCTTGGTGGTGTAGAGAAGAGTGAGCAGCCTTTCAATCAAGAACGGGGCGCGGCAACCCCGTCCATGACGACGGATGCGATTCACTTGATGTTGCTCGAAAGCTGGTAGCTTGCTTATGGCCGGAAAGGATCAGGCTCGCCATTGCATTGCTTCAATCGGGCAATAACGTCCGGGCCGGTTTTGGCGACATCGATCCTTCCTGTTTCATCCAGATAGATGTCAATGGTTCGACCCCATTTGGGTGTGATGTCGATGCACCTCTGAAAACCTTTATCAGTCCACCAATCGAACATCATGAAAAAGTCGTCGTCGGGAAATAGGTAGCCGAACTCAACCGCCGAGCCACCGTGCTTGATATCGCCTCTATGAATCCTGTCCTGAGTGTTCCAGACGTAGTGAAACTCTCCCTCGCTGTTCGGGGAAAAATTCACCGCTACGACCGGGGAGCCGAAATACCAAAAAGCGATCGGAAGGGCGACGAGGAGCAGAAGAACCCAGCGTCCATACCGGCGCCCGGTTTTATTTGCATTCATGTATTTTGATTCCTTTTCCCCATTCCTTAGGTGGTACTGCCAGCACTTGATCCATGATCATTTTGGCGGTGATACCCCCATTGGGATGTTGGCGATAGAGCTTCACGCCGATGCTGATGGATATTCGGTCGGGCGCATCATCCCACGCCCTGAGACCGTCGACATTTGCTGAGCGGTTTGGGCCGGGCAGTTCCCATTGTTCCTTGGGCTTCGTTACGACTTCCTCGGCTTTGCGTATAGCATCCGAAATTATTTGCTCACCGCCGGCACCATCCAGTAGCGCACTCTCGGATAGGCCTCCAGCCCTGCCGACATAACCATAATGAACGTTCGACCAAATGTCATAGAAGTACTCGTACTTTCCTTGTTTGTGCCAAACGCCCCCGATGGTCTTGCGGATGATCGGCTTGTGATCCCAGGGGCGATTTTGACCGACACGCTCAGTCCAAATAGCCAGTGCTCGGGCTTTCATTCCAAGCGCCAGACTATAGAAGTCTGGCTTGGGACCGAGTTGAGCCCAGAAGGGCAGCGCCATGTATTCTTTGGTTTTTGCATGGGCGTCGTAGCTGTTCAGTTCCTTCATCTGGCGAACGGCCGGGCTATTGATGTTGGTGTTCATTTCGGCCGCTATGTAACTCGCCAGTTTCTCCATCATGTCCGGGTCTTTACAGGCAGCGGGTTCGGCTTTTGGCTCGGGTTTCTTTTCGGGCTTTTTATCAGGCTGCTTGGCCGCTGCCTTCGGCGCTACCAGCGCATTAGCCGCAGTGGCCTTTTCAGTGAGCTTTGGATCGGCCAACAAGGTCGCCATCTTCTCATCGTCCACGGAACCATCGGGGCGGAAAGCCCCGAGCGCCATGAAATTGATGATTGTTGCACCACCAGCGTCTCCCATGACAAAGCCACCACCGACATTGCCTGATCCGGTGATGATCGTCCCGCCATGGCTGGTAGGACTTCCCAAGTGAGCCATCGGGCGGCCATTCACCTGGATAGAGGGAAAACCCGTCGTGATGACGGCGCCACATCCACAGGTATCACCGACACGGGCAGAGCCCATCGTGTTGATGTTTACGTCACCGCTGGCGGAGGCAATCGGGGTGGTGCCGTGACCTGGCAGTGGGCAGACGTGTTTGTCACCCAGGCGAGCAGAAGAAATCACTGGACGTCCTTGTAATTAATCCGTGTTCAAGAACCAGGTTTACGCTGGCTTGGGGAAGTTACCGGAAATAACCGGATGAGTCTGTAAGGAAAAGCTTAACTCTAGACTGCAGTGAGAAAGCTGATGCTTCTCCAGAGGTGGCTAGCCATTGCTACGCTATCATCTGCATGCCAAGCTGAACGAATAAGGTCAATCCTCTTGGGGCGCGTAGCTTGATTGACGTATCAATGCTCCTAACTAGAATAGTTGAACAAGATTAAACGAAGATAAGTAATCTGATGGAGGTGTGAGATATATGGACGAAGATTTCGGAGTTTGGGCTGACGATTTGATGGGGCGTAAAACAAGTGCCGAATTTTTAACGAGATATTTGTTAGCTAACGATCATGTGAAGGTTCTTAACGTAAATTCCGCATGGGGGGCCGGTAAGTCTTTTTTCTTGGAGCGTTGGGCCAAGGAATTGAATTCAAAGCATGTTTGTGTATATTTTAATGCTTGGGAGTCGGATTATTCTTCGGAGCCTCTAGTGGCGTTGATGGCTGCGTTGGAACAACAGTTAGTTGATTCTTCCTCAGCAGAGGCGACTGAGATCGGGCGAACGGCTATAAATACAGTTTCGAAACTAATTAAAAAAGGGACGCCTCTGGTAGTAAGAGGGCTATTCATGAAGTTTACGGGCGTGAATTTTAACGATTTAATTGGTGAGGGTGGTGATGACGCGGCAGGAAAGCTAGTAGAGGATTTAGTGGCAGAGCACGCTAGTGCAGAAAAAAATGTTGAAGAGTTTAAAGAAGCGTTAAGAGAAAGATTCTTGCAGGCTCGAGAAAATGAAGGTAAGAATACGCCTGTATTTATTTTTATCGATGAGCTTGATCGTTGTAGACCGACATATGCGATTGAATTGCTAGAGAGAATAAAACATTTTTTTGATATGGATGACTGCAAGTTTATCATCGCGTCTGATTCGAAGCAGTTGGCTCATTCTATAAAAGTGGTTTATGGGCAAAGCTTTGGATCAAGTCAGTACTTAAGAAGATTTTTTGATGCGGAGTTTTCTTTAGATAACCGAAATATATTCAAATTTGTACAGTCTGTATTGCCGGCTATTGATTCTTATCTTGTCGGGATTAATGTGCAGGGGCGAACCGTTATAACGCATGGAAAATATAATTCAGAGCGCACGGTGAGTGCAAATGGGTCTACTTTTTGCAGTGATTCTATGGAGTTTGATGAGAATACGTTGCTAACCGTCGCGTTGTGTAAAATTTTCAACGTTCAGCTGCGGGAGATTCTCAATTATGTTCGTCAGATCAAAGCAGCAAGCGATTTTATGGATGGTAGCGTTCACTTTTTTTGTTTGGCAATATTGATTTTCGCGAGGGCGCAAGGAAGTGATTTCTATCTGGAATTATTAAGCGGTGACGAGAGTGCTCTTAGAAAACATTGTCCTCTAGGTGCCGCGCTAACGGTCCACATGAATACTGAACTTGTTACGATAAATGACCTTTTGTTTTTTCATGTTAGTATAATGCGTGGCGTTGAACTCAGGTTTGAAGACACGACGCCGATGTGGAAAAAAAGAGTGTACAGTGACTACACCGAGAAACCAAAGCTGCGTAAGTACAAACCTGTGGTTGATTTGGCTCATCAGTTAAGTTAGCGGTTGCTCTTGGTTGAGGGGCAGATAAGGCACGCTTATAAGTGTGCCTTATCGATTTTCAAAGTTGAGTTTTTATAACTGTGTTTCGAGGGGCATCGCTAGAGATCGTAATACCATTTATTCTGAATAACTGAAAACACTTTTCTTTTCTTCTATCAACCTCCGCCCAACCCACTCCGCCACTTGCGCAACAACGGCATTTCCGGCACCGAAAGCCTCTGCAAGGTTGGCCGCATCCAGTCCGAGGCAAAACCCATCATCCTCAGCCGCTCGCTGCCGCTCAGCCATCTGATCCCATCCGTTCGCGTGAGCGACGAGAGTGGTACAGCCCATAGCGATCTGTGAGGCGGCTCTGTTCGCGAGTAGAGTATTGGCAGCCCAGGCATCCGCGGGCCGTGGCCAGCGCTGCGATTGAGACGCTGGAGGTATTGCGTCCACTGGCGCGGCGTCAGCCAGGAACTCGAAGGGGGGCATTCGTCCAAAACCGGCGACCAGGAATATTCGACGACGTTGCTGGGGGACTCCGAAATATTGAGCATTAAGCACTCGCCAAAATCCCACATACCCGCAGTCCGCAAGGGCCCGGATGACTGTTTCAAAGTCGTGGCTATCGTTGACAGCGAGCAGGTTAACGACGTTCTCAAGCACCACCCAGCGAGGTTGAATCTCTTTGAGGATTCGTATGACTTCCCAAAACAACCCGCTGCGTTCGCCGCGTAGTCCGCGGGTGTCTCGGTTGCTTTCTCGGGCGCCGGCGATGCTGATGTCCTGGCAGGGGAATCCGGCGGTGAGGACGTCGACGGAGCAGAGGTTATGGGCGCCGCAGTGGCGCACGTCTTCAAATTGCTGTGCGTGGGGAAATCGGTCGGCAAGCACAGCCCGGTTGATGGGGTTGAGTTCGACTTGCCAGGCACTGCGGTATCCCGCGTTTTCAAATCCGACATCAAAGCCTCCTATGCCTGCGAACAGGCTGCCAAGGGTGGGTTGGGGCATTCAGGAACTCGTTGTTCTGGATGCTCGCGGCACGCTGGGGGGAGGCTCGGGGCCTTCAGGTGGTTGAGTGTCCGGCAGCGCGGACACTTGATTTGTAATTCAGTGAAGCCGCTGGCGGCGGCGAGTTTGCGGCAGCATTGGCCGCAGCGTATGTCCTGCATGAAATCGTCCTTGATGGGTCATGTTGTGCCTCGTTGGAGCTTTTTCCATTCGCGATCCGCTGCACGCTTTGCTGTGTTTTCAGTGGCGTACAGCCAACATAAGCGTTTTGGTTTGCGCTGGTCGCCGGCCGTTACCGGCTTTTGCACACCGGTTTTCTTGTCTCGGTAGTACGCGATGACGCCTGTGAATTGTTCGTTGTTCTCCTGCGCCAATGCCTCGACTGTGTCCTCCGGTAATTTGCTTTCAAGTTCCAGGCTGACGATGTAGCCGCTTTCCGCGCTGAGGGAGTGCTGCACATTGCCGCCGTACCAGATGATTTCGTCGATTTCGGGTTTCACGCCTTCGAGCGTGTAAGTCAGCTCCGGGATCAGTTCCGGTCTACCCACAGCCAAGACGTAACTGAGCGTCGCGCTGCCGCGTTGCAGTCGGTTGAATTCGGCGCGCGCGGCGCGCAGGGCCGACGGCCGGTCGCTGTACGTGTGGCGCAGATCCTTGAGGTTTTCGCCGCCACCCGCGATGGCTTGTTGTTTCTCGGCGCTGTTCACGTCGTAGAAATAGGCGCGCACGCCGTCGTAGCTGTCTCGGTCGGCTTGCAGGTAGCGGTGTTGGTCGCCGTCGGCGCGAGTCAGGGTGATGTGGGGCAATTCGGCCCCGCTGGCGGTCTTTCCGCCGCCGGCTGGCAGGCACAACAGGCAGCCAGCCTTGACGGTGACGACGGCATCGAATTCCTCGCCGATGCGGCTGATCAGATTGGCGTCGGATTCGTTGGCCTGGTCGAGCTGCAGGATAGGTAGACCATCAAGGGTGCCGGCAATGGTGACGGTCAGGCCGTTGCCCAGGGCGATGTCTCCGAGCACGTCGCCGAGGGTGGTGTTGCTCCAACTGCGTTCGCGTTTTGTTTTCAAGCTCTTGCGCAGATCAGCGGATCGAGCACGAATGGTCAACACGTCCGGGGCGCCGCAGTGTTCGGTTTCGTCGACGATGTAGGAGCCTTTGTCGACTAACCCTGTATCGCTCCAGCCCAACCACAGGCGAATCACAGCGCCGGTGGGCGGGATGGCCAGCAGGCCGTCGTGGTCGCTGAGAGTGATGCTGAGCTGATCGGCTTCAATTCCGCGATTGTCGGTGAGGTCCAGGCTCATCAGGCGCGGGCTGATCATTTGGGCGATGTCGTTGCCGTCTACGGTGATGCGGTACGCCGGAATTGGGTAAGCAGCTTCGCGCTGGTAGCGTGAAAGGGCCTTGTCCAGGTAGCCGGTGACGCGGGAGAGGGCCGCGTCGATCACAGCAGTGCCCTCATGATGCCGATGCCCACGCTGGTCCCGGCGCCGATCAAGTCGATGCGGTCGTCATCGATGCGCTTGAGGCTCAACATGAATTCGATACGCCGGGGCGTACCGTCGCGGAAAAACAGGGTCTTGGTTTCACTCAGGCTTTCGATGATCCACAAGCCGTAAATCCGGCCGCTGCCTTCGACCATGGGCCACGCTTTACCGGTGTTGGCCATCAACCTCAATGCATCGAGGCTGAGCGCGCTGCCGGCCAGTTCCGGCAGGATCAGGCCGGGCAGGGTGATCGAGTCTTCACCACGGCCCAAAAACTGCCGTGCAGGTGCCGCGCCGACACGGTTGCTGCTCGCGTGTCGCCATTCGGTTTGACGTTGTAAGGCCTGATAGGCCGCGGTGGAGAGGCTGAAGACGAACATGCCCAATGCCAGCATCATGGGCATTACTCCAGGTCGGCCAAACGGCTGCGTTGACGGGCTTGTTTCTCGTACTGGACGCGCATCATCTCGGCGCGTACCGCACGACCAATCGCCAACGGGTCCATGCCCGGGGCGGGGTGGATATTGATCTGGTAAGTGTCGTGGCTGTCTTGAATCGATGGCGTTGGTGGTTTGAGCGGAGAACGGTTGTCGACGGTCAGCGAATGGTTTCTCGCACTCGGCGTAAAGCTGATTGATTTGGCCGTATGGTTAAGTCGCAGAGCCAAAGCGCTCAGCACGCCGATCGGTTGACGCTGATTGTGCTCCAGGCCGTGTGCGAGGCCGGCCATGGTGAAACCGCCCAGTTCGGCAAAGACGCGGGAAGGGCTGTTGATACCGAGCTTTTCCTTGAACCAGCCAATGGTTGAGTCGCCGATATCGCCCATGACATTTTTCAGCTCACCGATGCCAGCCTTCAGCCCTCTCACCAGCCCGTCGATGATCATCCCGCCGAACTCGGTAAACCGGCCGGGCAGCTCAATGCCAAGGTATTTCATGACGGCAGCGAAGGCCTTGTACAGCAAACCCACAGGGCTGAAGCTGATCAGGGTCTTGAGGATGCCGGTCGTGCCACCGTTGAAACCGGCTTTGATCTCTTTCCAGGCATCGGTGAAGTAGAGCTTCACAGCGTCCCAATTTTCGTAAAGCAGATAGGCGGCGCCTGCAATGGCGCTGATGGCCAAGCCGATGGGATTCAACATCAGCGCGCGCCCGATGAGCAGCAGCGCCTTGCCCACAAAAGGCAATACCTTGCGACCAAGAGTCCACAACAGGCTGATCAGGCTGGGCAGGCGAATCCCCAAGCTCAGGAGCATGAGCCGCAACGCCACGAAGGGGAGCATGACACCGGCAACCGTCACCATCAGACCACCGAACACCACCGCTAACCCCGCGATGATTGCTATGGTTTTGACAATGGCGGCGGTCAGTTCCGGGTGCTCGGCGGCCCAGCTTTTTACTCCGCGAATAACTTCCGTGAGCGATTGGATGAGCGACCGCAGAGGCCCGTCCTGCTGGTCCTGTAATTCAATGCCCAGATCCTGCCAGGCACTCGCTAACGTGGTCAGGTCACCTTTCAAATTGTCAGCCATGACTTTGGCGGTGCGAGCCGCCTCGCCTTGGCTTTCGCGCAGGCTGACAATCAGTTTTTGCAGCTCGCCATTGCCGGCTTGTTCCACCAATTGGGCCATGCCTTTGACGGCTTCTTCACCGGCAATGGCCTTGAACAGCCCACCTTTTTTCGCGGTGCCCAGGTGTTGGGTTTTGTCGTGGATCTCTTTGAGTATGTCCGGCATTTTCCGCAGGTTTCCGTGAGCATCGGCGGTTCGGATCTGCAGTTGTGCAAGTGCTTTTTCAGCGGCTTTCGGTGGTGAAGCCAGGCGGTTCATGATTGAACTCAGTGCTGTGCCACCCATGCTGCCTTGCAGCCCGGCATCACCCAATTTACCGGCCATTGCGGCGGCGGTTTCCAGTTCGACGCCGTAGGTCTTGGCCATCGGCGCGGCGTATTTCATGGTCTCGCCGAGCATCTGCAAATTGGTGTTGGAACGAGTAAACGTGCCGACGAGTACGTCGCCCAGTTTGCTCATGTGCTCGGCCTCCATGCCAAGTCCGGAGAGGATGTTTGAAGCGATATCGGCGGTCTGGGCCAACTCGGTGCCGCCAGCGGAGGCGAGGTCGAGCATGCCGGGCATGGCGGCTCTGATGGCTTTCGGCTGGAAGCCGGCCATGCCCAGAAAACCCTGAGCATCGGCGGCCTGGCCGGCAGTGAATTGTGTGGAGCTGCCCAACCCACGCGCCTGCTTACGTAGATCCGATAGTTCAACAGCGTTTTGATCGAGGCGGGTGATCGCTTGTACTTTGCTCATGCTGGCGTCGAAGTCGATGCCGGGCATGATCATCTTGGCGCCCGCATACAGCGCTGTTCCTCCGCTAGCAGCGGCGGTGGTGCCTTTACCAGCCATTGAGGTGGCGACATCTCGCTGATTTTGTAGTGCGGTGCGTGCCGCTGTCTGCCTTCGCTGTTGAGCCGCCAATGCCGCCAAACGTCGGGTCTGCTCCGCGATGCTTTGATTGGCCGCATCGGTTTGCTCACGCAGACGGCGTTCGTGCTGACTGAGGTTTTGGGTACTAAGGCCCGCGTCGTGTAGGCGAGTACGAAGGCGCTGTAATTGCACGCTGCTTTGCTCGTGTTGCTGCTTGAGCTTTTGCGCTTCACGTATTGCCCAGCGTAGGTCTTGCGTCATCGCCTTGGTCGGCGCGGCAGTGGCGGCGATTTGCTGACTCAGCGTTTTGACTTTGTCGCGTGCAGCATTCAGCGCCTGCGCCGTAGTCTCGGCGGCCGCACGTTGTGAGCGCCAGGCGCTCACATCTTTTTGCTGTGAGTTGAGTTCCTTGAGCTTATCGCGGGCGTCCTTCAAAGCACGGGCTGCGCCAATGCTGCTGTTGTTGATTGCTCTCAATGGGCGGGTGGCCTGATCGATGGCGCTCAGCAATACCCGCAACTTCAGATCATTCGCCATCGACAACACTCCGCAACCTGGCGCGCTCGCGCCATTCCATCAGCTCTTGCAGGCCCAGCGAATCCATGTCCGCTGGTGCCCAATGAAAGACCACCGCCAAGTCAGCCATTGCATCCTCTACGCAACGAGGCAGACATCCGTCTTCGCCGACTTCTGCAATAAAAAAGCGGAAATCTTGCTACCACAGGCCAGCAGATCCGCCGGGTCCATGCCGGCGGCTTCCGGCGCGGTAATGCTTGGCGACGTGATGCGTGGCAGGATCTTGATCAGGGTGGCCACATCCATGTTCAGCAACTCGATCAACTGCACGCCACGCAGTTCGCCCGATTGGGGCTTACGCAGAGTGAGCGTATCGATAGTGGTTTTACCGCGAGTGATGGGCGTGTCGAGGCTTACGCTGTTTTCATCGGCAGACTGGATGGTTTCGTGTGTTTCGATGCTCTGCATGGGGAGTATCCAATGGGGTTGGGAAGGTCAGAGGCCGATCGCGGCGCGCTGCTTTTCGAGCAGGTCGACGCCGTTCACGTTCTCGATGAAATTGAGCAGATCGATCTCGATGATGTCTTCGTTATCGACGATGAGCTTGTAGTAGGAACAGGTGGTGGTGATACTGTGTTCAGTGTCTTCGCCGGGCTGGGCGTCGCCCATTTCGATGGTTTCGTGACGGCCGCGCATGACCACTTCCACGGCGCTGACGTCGCCCGTGTCGTCGCGCTGAAACGCGCCGGCGAAACGCAGAGCGATGCCTGAAGCGTTCACGGCGCCGAACTGGCGCAGCGCGATCAGATCCAGCCCGCCGGTCTTCCATTCGAACTGGATGCCGTCATCGGAGAACCCCAGGTCAGCCTTGACCGGGCCGTTCATGCCACCGCCGCGATAGCTCTCCATCTTTCGCCCGAGTGGGGGTAGGGTGACGCTCTTGACCACGCCGACGTAGCTGTTGGCATCGTTGAACAGGTTGAGGTTTTTCAGTTTGCGCGGCAGGGCCATGGCGCCGTTCTCCGGTTAGCGGTTGATCTGGCTGGCGAAGTTGATGAGGTAGCGGTCGGTGATGCGTTGGCGCAGGGTCAGGTCTTCCAGCGGCGGGATCGGCGTGTAGTCGTAATCCAGCCAGAGCTTGCCGGCTTTAAGTGTGTCTTTGGTGTTGATGTCTTCGGGGTACCAGCAGCCGCCACCGACCAGATAACCGCCAGCGACTTTGGTGCGAAACTCGGCGTTCACCGACTCGATCATGTCGCGCACCAATGAGGCGTGCAGCGGCTTGTCCATCGCCCACATCTGCGCGCCGGCCATGGTGTCGGCCAGTACTTGCGCGGTGCGGGTATAACTCTCGAATGCGAACAGCGGGTCGTCGCTGCAGGTGCGGCTGCCCCAGAAGCGAAAACCGCCTTCGTTGATCAGCGTGGTGACGTCTTGACCGTTGAGGTAGTTGGCGTCGGTGGCCGGGTTTTGCAGGTCCCAAAACACGTCGGCGTTGATGCCGCTGACACCGTTGACTGTCACGTTGGACAGAGTTTTGTGCCAGCCAACTTGTTGATCGATTTTGGCGCGCACGCCCAGTGCGTTGGCCACGGCGCTGGCAGTGGCGGTCTTGTTGGTGACTGTGCTCCAGGTCTGAAAGTCAGGCCAGATGACCATCACTTCCCGAGCACCGAAGTTGCGACGGTAGGCGATGGCCTCTTCTTTGGTCTGGCAGCCCCAGGCGCTGACATAGGCGAATGCGCGCAGTTGTTGAGCGAGCGATGTGAGGGCGGTGGCCACGGGCAACGAGTCGAGCCCGGGCACGCCCAGAATGCGCGGTACCAATCCCAGTCGAGACTTGGCGGCTAGCAAGGCTTTCATACCGGTGTATTTGCCGGATTCAGTAGTGGTGCCGATCAACGCGCTTGCGGTCTCCGCTTCGTCCTGACCTTCCTTCACGCGCACCACAATGACGTAGGGTTTGGACTGGTTGGCGATGGCTTGCAGGCTGACCGCCAGAGTGCCTTTTTCACCGGCCTTGCCAACGGCGCTCTGTACGCTGCTGATCAGCACGGGTGTATCCAGTGGGAAGGTCGATGCATCGGCATCATCGGCGGTGCAAACCATGCCGATGACGGCGGTGGGGATCGTGCGGATCGGGCGCGAGCCATCGTTAAGTTCGATGACTCGGATGCCGTGAAGATAATCGGACATGGAAGCGGCCTGTGCAGTGATCGTGAAGTCGATGCACAGGTTGCCGATGGAGGATGATGACGTCGCGGGGTGGGTGTTGTAGGGGGCTGGGTTACAACCCGGTAGGGTCTGGAGGTGCTGGCCAATCGATGATGTCGGGGAACTGCTCCTGCTGTTCAATGCGGTTGAGATCTACGCTGTAGCGCATCCAGCCCAGTAACAACGTCAGCTCTTGAGGTGTTGCAGTACCCAACTTCTCCGCGTACTGAAGCGGTGCGATGCGCAACTGCGCGTTACGCAGCAGGTCGTCGCGATGCTGTAGAGCCTGAGCGCTTTGAGTTGCACGCAGGGCCGATTCGTCGAGCGTCCATTGTTCGTTGATCCATCGGAAGTGTTCGCCTGGCCATGATTGGGTGGTTAACGCTTGCGGCAGCTCGCCTAATTGTTGCCACGATTGGCTCGCACCATCTGCCTTCTGGAAAACTGTTCCTCGCAAATCGCGTACCTGGTGGACTTCCCCATCAAGCAGCGCCCACGTTGTACCTGGCTCTGTCGGCGTGAGCACTTCAGGTACCTGCACGGCGTTGCCGGGAAGCTGGGGGCCGAAACCGGGAATGTCCGGGAACGTCACCGGGCCGGCCAGCGCCCCGGCGTCATCAATCAAATACGTAATCATCCAGACCTCAGATCAGTTTAATTCGGGCGGGGTAGGCAATATTGCGTGGGCGAGTTTCTTCGTTACCCACCCGCCCGATTAAGGGCGGCGATGTGTTGTAGGCCACTACATGGTTGATATGAGCAACTGAGGTTGATGCAGTAGGAAGAAGTGCTACGCGGTCACCCTTGCCGGAGCCGAAAGAAACAGAGTGGGTGTGACGCTCAAACGTGTCGGGTGTCCATGAACCGGCGATCCGCCCGAGAACTTGCCACTCACCGGCGCCGTCCGTCTGCGACTCATTCGAGGCAACAATCTCTGACTCTCCGACGGAAATAATGGTGGTGCCTTTTGGAAAGTCGCCGCCCTCCAACATCATGCCGGTCTTAACGCGCGTGCGCCCGCGGATATCGCTGATAACCGGACTTCCTCGCGTTGTGGTACCTGTCAGAGTCGATTTATCGACGCGCCGGTCTTCATCAAGAACCCTGAAAAACTCGCCTCTTGCCTCGGGTAGCCGAAACGTCGTTTTGTGGTCGCCGATCGTCCATGCACCTTCCAGGTAACTATGTTTTTCCGGATAGAGCATCCCCGATTGTTGAGCGTGATCCCACAACCATGGCCACTCATTTCTGTCGAGTAATTGCCCGCTCATGGCGCCGTAACCACCGGGACTGAACACGGTGGTGGTTTCAAAAACCGGTCGCCCCAATGTTGTGCTGTCGAAACGACCTAGTGGCCACCAACTCCCGGCACCGTCACTGCGCAAATGCCACCAATCACCAGCGCCCATCAGCACGAGAAACGGATAACCCGCTGGGTTCAAGTGCGTATGAAACATGAGTGTGTCTTTGCCATGTGCCTTGATGACCAGGCGATTGATGCTGTTGTCTTTGCGGTGAACAATCACGTCCCGTGTGCCGAGTCGGGCATCAGCTGCTGGCAGCTGGATGTTCAAGGCGCGGGCACTGGCGTCTATCAGGACGATGCCCATCTCTTGGGGTTTCAACGTTCGGGATGACGATACGTTGGTGAAAGCTGAGCGCGCTATGAGGGAGCGATCCACATAGTCTCGGGTCGCCAGAACCACCGCCGGATCGATCTTGAGCTGAACATTGGCGTTGCCATTGGTGATGATGTGCATCCGCACCACCTGGTTACGCCCCGACCCTTGCGCAAGCAGTGGCTTGTAGCTGGGTGGCAGGTTCGCAACCGCACAAAACACACCGTCGCTGTCTTCGAGTGCCAGCTCCCTCATCCACCAGCCACCCACTTCCGGGGGTAATACCACTTCGGCGATCAGCACGTTTGGATCGGTAGGGGACGTGTGCAGCTGGTTGAGTGGTGCGCGATGGACCTGATTGATCAGTTGAGTCTGTGAAGCGTCAGGCGTGGGGGCGACGCCGTCGGCATCACCGATCAGCATGTGGCTCGGCTGCCAGGGAATGCCGAGGGCATCGCAATTGGTTTTCTTGGCGGCGCCCAGCGCGGTTAGCAGGCCGCCGAAAATAGAATTCTGATCAACCATTGAGGTAAATATCCAGTTCGTCGAGGGTGTAAAGGCTTAGGCCGCTGTAGCTCCGGACTGCTACGTCGATATCCGGGTTGTTCCATGGGTACACGTCGATTTCGTCGCCGTCGTAAACGGCGCATCCAACGAACGTGTCGAGTCGGGATTCAAGAATGATGTCGAGGCCCGTCAGATGGCGGGTGAGGGGTTTGGCGTCGTCGATCAGCCATACCAGTTCCTGATACATGGCTTCGGTGATGCCGGAGTCGAGGACGCCGATGCGTAAGGTGAAGGTGCCAGGTGTCCCGAGTGGGATGGACTGCCACCATTCGGCGATTTCGATCAGGTAGCCCAGCGGTTCGACTACACGGCGCAAGGCGCCGATGGTGCCCTTGTGCGAGTGGACGTAGTACGCCGCGCGGCAGGCTGCACGTTTGGCGCTCTCCGGCCATTTGCTGTCCCAGCGATCTACCGAGAACGCCCAGGCGAGGTACGGCAGCAAGGGCAGGGGGCATTTGTCCGGGTTGTAGAGCGTTCTCAAGGGAATGGGCACGCGTTGGATTTGTGCCAGCGCTTGAGCTGCCTGGCGTTCCAGCGGTGTCGAGTTATTTGGTAGCAGCGGTTGATAGCTCATCATTCGGAGCCCAGCGCCAATTCGACATGCGTGCAGCAAGGCGCTTGGTACTTGGTGGCGACGATGTCCACCCAATCCTTCAGGACGACTTTACGCACCCCCTCGACGTGCAGCGCGGCGTGGACGATGGATTCGGACACCTCTAGTGCCAAGCGACGGCGCTGATGGACGAACTGCAGCAGCCGCGCTTGGGCGGCAGCCAGGATCAGTTCGGTTTCCGGGCCGTTGGTCAGCGGGTAGAGCTTGGCTTTGATCTGGTAGTTGAGGATCTGCGCACCCTGCACGGTCAGGCGATCTGCGAGCGGCCGGCGGTCGTCGTCGCTGAGATAGGTTTTGACCTTGTCGAGCAGTGCCTGTGACGCGGTACCGTCGCCCAGCACGGATTGCACGGTGACCACGGCTTCGGCCGGGGCCGGGCTTTCGGCGGTGGCGTCGGCGACCTGGCCGTCTGCGGAACGGGCGTGGAAGATGTAGCTGTTACGCGGGCCGGCGGTGCTGAGGCCTTCCCATGCCATCTGTGCGCGCTCGCGCAGGCTGTCGTCGCTTTCCATCAGTTTGGCCAGCGGCGGCACGGTTGTCGGGTTCGCGGCCTGAATGACCAGTCGCTTGACGTTGAAGTTAGCGGCGAGCTGATCAAGGTCGGTACCCTTGGCTAGCGCCAGCATGTTGGCGACGGAGGCTTCGTTGACCCGCTGCCGCCAGATGATTTCGCGGTAGGCGTTTTCCTCGAGCAGTTTGGTCAGCGGCTCCGACTCTATGTTGAGGCGTGCAGCGATCTCGGCTTGTTCCTCCACAGGCCAAAGACTAATGGCGTAGGCCTTACGCTCGGCGAGGATCTGCTCATAGTCGATCTGTTCGACGATCTGCGGTGCCGGCAGTTGGCCGAGGTCGATGGCCACAAAAGTGTTCATACGCTGCTTCCCAGTTGCAGCGGCACGCTCAGGCTCAGCGGCTGATTGCTGTCCACCAGGGTGCCCTCCAGATCCAGCGACGACTGCCCTTGAAGGTTCGCACCGACAAACTGCACGCGGCTCAGGCTGATCCGTGTTTCCCAGCGCATCAGGGCCATGACGGCGGCGGCGTACACCTGCAGGCGGGTGAAGTCGTTGAACGGTTGATCGACCAGCTCGGGCAGCAGGCTGCCGTATTCGCGGCGCATGATGCGGGTACCGATTCGGGTGGTGAGTATGTCGGTGATGGACTGGGCAATGTGTTCGGCCAAGCCGAGGGCTGCGCCGGTTTCTCGGTTCATTCCGGTTGCCCCGTTTTCGCACCGCCGGGCATGACGCCGCCGTGCGGGTGGTTGACCAGGCTGATGTTGGCTGCGACGACGTCCTCGGATACGGTGACCTTTCCGGTGATGTTCTGGTTGCCGGTTTGGGTGTAGTCGCCTTCGTGGGTGATTGGGCCGACGATGTGGATGCCGCCTGTACAGGTCAGGTTGGTGGTGCCACCTTCGGCCAGGTTGACGTTGAGGTGGTGTGCGAGGCTGTCGTACTCGATGAGGGTGCCGTCGCGGTAGGTGGTTCGGTGCAGGCCTTCGCGGTCGCCGTTGGCTGGGATGTGGTCGCTGAATAGGCCAGTGAGGACTATCCCGTTGCCGAGTTGACCGGATGGGCTAAAAAGGATTACTTGTTCGCCCTTGGTCGGCGGGTTCCATTCGCGGTCGGCGCCGGCTCGAGTAGCGATCCATGGGAGCCAGGCGGTTGTGAGTGATCCGGTTTTCACCTGCACGCGCGGGGGCTTCATCTGGACGGCAGCTATGGTGCCGAGGCGGATGAGGTTTTCGATAAGGCGGGCGAGGGTGGGTAGGTTGTTCATGGCGCCAATTTTGGCGCCATGCGTTGATAGATGCAGTCCCGTAGGTTTGTATCTGTTGGATCTACAGTATCTATGTAGGGTTTCGTTCGTTTAACGTGGCAGCGACAGTAAAAATTTATCAGTCAAGTCAAATAGAAGGTCTGTTGGGTCGCTTCCGTTTTCTTTCATGTGAAGCATTTTACAAATTTCTTTGTCTTTCAAGATTAGTATCAGTTTTCCAGACTCACGCATTGCCCCTTGAGCCATTTTTGTCGCGCTGTCGTGTGCGCCTTTTCTGGTGATCATTATCGCTACACGTCTTAAGGCTTTTTCTAATAAATATTTCTCTGTCGTGAGCACTTGGCCCTGTTTGATAGGTTCTTTGTAGTTTTTAAATTCGAAAATTATATACCTGCTATGCATTTGTTGAAGGACGAAATTCCAGAATTCAGTAGAGGGTTTAATGCGGCAGACATAATCAAATCGATTAAGCTCGTCATCTGTTCTTTTTTGTTTGCTCCAGCCGGCTAAGTGGTCGTTAAAAAGATACTTAAGTATTTCTTCGCATAATTTTTCAAATTGGCTCCAATCGGAGTTTCCAGGAGGAAGATTATGCAGCTCCCTGCAGAGTCTAGATCCTGTGTCATCTAAAGGCTCTATTGGTTTTGGGTTCGAAGGTGGAGGTGTCAGAAGTTCCGCTATATCTTCGACATTAGTCTTGAGTTCAGCTGATCTATCATCGGTGTTTTTTTGATCAGCACTTGAGTTGTAGAACTCTTTAATTGAGACTGAAAGATTGTTGCTGTCTATTTCCAATAGAGCATATAGCTCCTCAGTAAGAACTGGTGATGAGGATGCGAAATCTAGGAGTAACTGACGATCGACGATAGTTATATCGTATGTTCTTTCAAGCTGTGTTTTTTGCTCGCTTGTAAGGGCGCAGGACGCTATTAACATACCTTTAATGTCAGTGTTTTTGGTTCGTGCAAATTGGATTTGTCGTGCTGCAGTGCTGAGTAGTTTTAATTGTGCTCTTGGTGTTTTGTAGAATTTTGTCTCTACTGCCCAAGTTTTATTGTTCTTTTTGATTAATAGATCAATATAATCTAAGTTGGACTTGACTATCGTAAATCCCAGGTTTCTTAATATTTTTTCAACGAGTTTTTCGAAATTTCTTCCTGATATACTGGTTTCTTCCATACTACTCACCATTATTTTACTTGCTAGAGGAGGTTTTTATAAATTGTCTTGTGGTCAGATGAAAAGGAGCTACTTTGTCAGATGGCTTAGTAAGTTGTTTTTAATCAAATCAATGTCCGCGTCAGTAAATCCCAGTAATTTGCGTTGATCGTAGGTAATATTTGGTGCCCCGCGCGCGGCGCGATCTTTCAAACCATATTGATGCACCTTTGAGATCTTCGCAATCCTCCCTACAAATCCGACACTGATAGCACCCCCCTCGCCCTGTATCTTCAGAAAGCTAGCTGTGCGCAGCTTCTGAAACATCCTCACCTTCCGCTTGACCCGGTCCGGCTTATCGCGAAGGTTGCGCTTCTTGCGTGGCACATACTTGCTACCGTCAGGGTTCTGCTGGGCAATGATTCGCTGCTGTTGGCTACGACGCAAAGCTTGGCCGAGACCGCGGGTGAGGTTGTTACGCGACACCGGCTCAAGTTGTGCAAGTAACCCCGCCGCCCACTCCTCCAACGCTTCCAGTCGGTTGGTCATCGCGGGAGTACCCATTCGCTGCCAGTGCCCTGAGTCCCTAGTACCCAGCTCGGATCGCTGAAGTTAGCTACCTTTTGCGGTTCGCTTGAGTGGTGGGTTGTGTAATTGCCTTGGTCGTCTTTACCCACTACTACACGTTCGGTCAGACATAGGGTCAGGCTCAAATCGACTCTACTGTTGTCGAGGATATCGACTTCGAATTGGATGCCTTCAGTGGCGCTGCTTAGGTTTTCCAGTATTTCTGGCTGATGGGCACCTAGCCAATCGAGCAGAGGTAGTATTACGCTATCAGGGTGGCTAGCAAAGTCCGTGAGGATAATTTGGAGGTTGAATATATATTCGAAGGAAATTGTTCGCGCGGAAGTGCATCGAACTTTACCGTTGTTGATGAAAATAAGGAGTCGTTCCGGCGAATGCTTGAGTTCGTATATACTTGTTAAGAGATGAGCGCGAAGGGCAGAAGGTTTGTTCATGTTAAGTGCTCGATAATATATAGGATCTGAGTGCTGATTGGTTTGATTCGACTGGTGTAGTGATACCAAGTCACTCTGGGTTTTATTTTATAGCGAGATATGTGTTTGAGGTTTCAGGTGCAGAATAGATATTATGAGCCTGTAGGGAGAAATAGTAATTCGTTTTGCGTGTAAGGCGGCGCAGTACAAAATTTTAATTGTGAGTTGAAAGTTTATTTTGGGTTTTTATTGTACTTGGACTAAGGAGGCGGCGAAGTGAGCGAGAAGGAAAAAGATGTGTGGATGATTCCTGAAGACTATTTTAGACAGAAGTTTAACCATCCAGTAAATATACTGACAGGGGTTAATGGTAGCGGTAAAAGTTACTATCTGAATACTTTGGCTCGAAGCTATTTAGGTTACGGTTGTGAAGTTATAGCTGTCGCGACATCCGTTTACGATAAGTTTGATTGCAGGTCAAGAAGATTTCATTTTTTAGGGGGTAGGTCAGGTAGAAATATTGTTGTAAAGACTGTGAAGGAAGCTTTGGTTCGCGCCTTTGGAGAAAAAAGTAACAGCATATCGCACTTGTTAAAAGTTCTTAAGTACACCAGATTTGGTGCCGAAATCAGAGTGCAATTAGATGGCTTTAATTATGAGGGTCTTTTAGCGGCGAAGAAAGGGGAGCATTCAAGTGGCATCTATCAAGCGTTGTCTTTTTTGAGTTTCTACTTTGATGAACTGAAGAGTCCTGATGTTGTTGTTGTGGACTTAGAAAAGTTTTCTCCCGAGTCGAGTTTGTATAAAGGGCTTGGAGAGGTGATAGCTAACGAATCAATCCTTAAAAAAATGAAGGTAATTAAGGGTGTGGGGTTGGAGTTGGACAGGAATAGCCAAATAATTCCGCTGTCGGATGCAAGCTCAGGGGAGTTAATGATTCTTTCAACATTGATGCATATTTCCAGCTATATAGATTCTAATTCTATAATTTTGATTGATGAACCTGAGAATAGTCTGCATCCTCGATGGCAGCAGCAATATGTGGAAAATATACTGGATTTGTTTTCGTATTATCAGCCTAAATTAATCATTGCTACTCACTCACCCTTGATAATTCCACTGGAGGCAGAAGGGGCTGGTATTTATGAAATTTATGATGGTATCGCCTACAAAATCGATCAGCCTTCTAATAATAATGAAGAAGTGCTGGCCGATGTTTTTGGTGTTGTTACTCCAGAAAATAGATTTCTATCAGATGAAATGGTGCGTTTGCTAAATCGTCTGGATGAAGACAGTTTGCAGGTTCAAGAAGCTTTGGATGTCGTTAATAACTATCGGCGAAAGTCTATGGATGAAAAAGTGCTAGCTTTTTTAGATGGCGTTGAGGCGCTGATATTGCAGACTAAGGTGGGCTAATAATTATGCCCAATCGACCGAGATTCTCAGCTGGCGAAATCGCTTCGATGCGTGATGCATCACGTATAGGGCATACTGCGTGGGATAACAATCCTAGACTCGATAGCTTAAAGCAGAAATTAAAGGAATTTGGCAAGCTCAAAACTTCCCATCATTGTTGTTACTGTATGAGGGATCTATATGGTGAATTTAATATGGTGCTTGATATAGAGCATATATTGCCTAAGTCTAAGTTCCCTAAGTTTATGTTTACGGGAAGAAATTTAGCAGTTTCGTGCAAGCGTTGTAATATGTTTATTAAAAAATCGAGGATTGACTTTTTGGTTCCTCCTCTGTTTATTGGGCGAGAAAGAGTTTTCAAGTCGAGATACTATCAGTTTATTCATCCTAATCTAGATAACTATGAGGCGCATCTGCTGCGAAGTGCTGTTCACGCTGGAAGAAAAGTTATAGTCAAGTATAGAGTTGTCAGCGGTAGCGCAAAAGGACGATTCACATATGATTATTTTAAACTTGAGTATTTAGAGCGTAATAGTTTTGATGGTGCTCAGGGGGGGAGAGGAAGGCCGGAGATTAGAAATGCAATTATCGAATCGGATTTCAATGCTCTTGTTGAATCCATGCTTTACGGAAGATAAGGATGTTTAAATCCAGAGGAAAACAGTTAGCAAGCGTTGTTCTATCATAATGCTTTCGGGCATTTTTATTAGAAGCTCTTTAGGCAAAATCGAACCGTGGTCAGCCAATCCTGGGTTGGCTTCGAGCACCGCCTCAGTCACACCAGCGGTGCGACCGTAATGACGCCAGCAAAGCGCGTCGACGGTGTCATTCTGCTGGGTGCGTATGCTGACGGTCATCAGATCAACTCAACTGTGGTGCGGCCAATACCGAGGAAGTCGCGTACAGCCCATCGCTGGTCGCGACGCAGTTCCTCAATGCTCGGGGTCAGTTCGTCAGCGTTCTGGTTGCCGCTGTTGGTGCTGTCGTAGGAGCGGTAGCGTTCGCAGATCTCCGCGCCGGTCGCAGCGTAGATCGCTCGTTGGTAGAGGTGAACGAGTTCAGATTTGTCCTCGATTTGTTCGGCTGGTACGTCCGCAAGAGTGGCGTAGCCTTCCGCCTGTTTGACGCGGCGCCAAGTAGCGAGCTCGCGGTTGACGCTGATGGCTGCAGCGATGGTCGCGGCTTCCAATCGGATAGGCGTGACGCTGGCGTCGATGCGCAAGGTGCCGCGCACGTCATCCAAATCAATCGGAGGCCAGAAAGGATCGGTGTTGATGTGGCCACTGCGGGCCTTGGCGCCGGTACCGCCCGCTACGAATCCGCTCATGAATCTGTGCTCTGTTGTAAGTCGCCGGTGGTCGGGGCTTCACGTTCAGGAGGGGAGTCCTGGCCGATCCGCCCCGAGCCGGCGGGGTGCGTGGGGACGCTCGGGTAGCTGCGCTGATTCAATGACCAGAGCCAGCGAGTTTGTTGAGCAGGCGCTCGGCCCGTTCCAGATCCTTTTTGCCACCGCAGGCGTCGTGCAGGTCGATGGCCTTCTTCAGCAGGTCGATGCCGGCTGGCACTTGACCGGGTTGGCCGGGGCTCTCGTCGGTGATGCTTTCCAGCGTCGCGCGCCCCATGGCCAGGAACAGCTTGGCGCGGGCTTGGTCCGGCATGTCTTCGGTGTCGGTCAATTCGGCAGTGCGGTGCAGGGTAGCCAGGTCGAACGGCTCTCCGACCTTTTGCGCCTTGAGGGCAACGGTGGCGATCTCTTCCGCCACCAGACAACCGGTTGTGCGCTCGAACCGGTCAGGCATGATCAGTTTGTGTTTCAGGACGTAGTCGGCAATGTCCAGAGCGCCGCTATAGTCTTCCGCGTCGATACGCCAGACCATGATGGTCGTCATCACGTCGTCCTGTGCACCTTGGCCACGCTCCAGCACGCCTTGCACATAAGGGATGTACTCGGGCAGTAGCTGGCGTTTGAGTTCGGCTTTACCCTGATTCGATTGCACTTGCTTAAGGCGCAGACGGTCTTGCAGGAGTTGGCTGAGCTGATGCTCGTAAGCCGTGGCGCCGGCCATGGTTTGAGTGGGATCGGCCGCTGCCGCATCGATGGCCGCATTGACGCGCACAAAGTGGCGTCGGCATGGATTAGTCATAATGTTGGCCTCAACTCAGGGTGATGTTTTCGGCCATGGCTGCGCAGCCCAGATCTTCGATCACGTAGCTTTCGTTAACCGACTCATAGTTCTCGATGCGGTCGCGTTTTGCGTTGTCGACGACGGTTCGGCGGCGGGTGCCTTCCTGCCAGTAGATCGACAGGTTATCGAGGCGGGTGACCATGAGGCTGTTCGGTGGGAAGTGCGGTACACGCACTGCCGGCAGGTTGCCCAGGCGTTTCTGACTGGTGACGATGTCTGCGGCCAACATTTCAGTCGGTGCCTGAGTTTTGTTGATGATCGGGAAGTATTTATCGGCCAGTAGTTGACGACCACAGATGACGACTAGGTCGGTGTCTTCCTGGTACCACGGTTCAATGAATTCGTTGACCATGCTGATGACCAGCGCGTCGATGTTTTCGAAGTCCTTGCCACCGCCGATTTCGATTTTGCCGCTGTCCGCCACAACCTCGGCCATAACGCGGGCTTCATTTTCGATGCGCATTTTTTGCAACCAACCGATGTTAACGTCCTGCAGCAGCGGGTGGGTTGTCGGGTTCGATGTGGCGGCACGGCTGGTTCCGTTCCAGCCGATCATGATCCGGTTGAGTGCCTGGGCCTTGATGATCGCGTCACGGATGCGTGCCTGGAAATCCTCGAATTTCGCCCACTGATCCAGCTTTTGGTAACGCAGACCGGTGTCGAAGTTGGTTTGCGTGCAGGTGTACCCGCGATTATCCAGGCTGCTAGGGTCGCGGGGTTCGCGATCCTTCACAGTGGTGTCGGTGGTACTGGCAATGGTGCCGTCGATACCGATGCCGATCTTCTCGCCGGATTGCTCGGATACGCCGTAGATGTTGATCGAGCTGAGGAACGAGCTGGATTCCTGAATGCGGGTTTCCAGCGTCTGGGCAACGGTCGGCGCGGCGGTGAATTTGGTGGTGACGTCGCTCACGCCGTGCAGTTGGGCAAGCTGCTGCAGGTAGGCGTTGAAAAGAACGCGTGTGTCGTTACGCATGGTGGTCGTCCTTGGTTATTCGGGGCTATGGCAGGGCCGACTGTCAGCAGTCAGTCACGACCGAGTTGTCGCCACCGGTTACCGGAGGGCGCGTCTTTTGGTTGGGGTCTTGGGTGGTGGAGAGCTGGGTCTTCAGTTCGGTGAAGTCTTTACTCAGTTGATCCAGGCGGGTTTGCAGGCCTGTCGAAAACTTCTTCTCGGCAGCCATTTGGGCGGGCAGATCCTTGACGTGCTCGGCGACGGTTTCGACGGCTTGGCTGATTTGCGCGAACTCGCTGTCATCCTTGTTTTGCTTGCCGCTGAGCAGGTTTCTCACGGTGCTGAGCAGGTGAGCGCCGATGCTCGGTTTATCTTCGACTTCTTCGAATGTCAGTTCGGTTTCGAGCGCCTCGGTGAACATCGAGGTCGCGGAGTAATGGCGATCCTTGAACGGATTGGCTTCGGGTTTTTGAGCGGAGAACGCGAGGACGTCGGTACCCAGGCTGGCAGGCGAATCGGTCACCGCCAGACCAACGATGTACGCCTCACCTGTATCGGAAAAGCTGTCGTCGATTTCGATGGAGGTGTAAATCTTTTGCTTCGCCTTGTTCATGGCGATCAGTTCAGGCGTCGGCTCAACCTGGGCGAACAGCGCCAGTTTCTTCTGGCCGTTCATGTCCACTTCTTCGGTCTTCACTGCCAGCACGTCGCCGTAGGCCTTGAACGGACTGTCGGGCAGCACGCTGCGGTAATGCTCAAGCCAGATCCGCGCGCCGTAGGTGGACGGGTTGAAGTTCTTCGCCGCCTGTTCCAGCCAGTTGCGTTTGATGGTGCGCTTGTCCGAGGTAGCGCCCTCGACGGCGACGCGGAACCAGTTGCTGCGGAATTTCTTCATGGCGGGAAACCTCATTTGCTTGGGCGCTGTATGCCTGCGATGAGGGGCATGGTCGTGATGCGCGCGCGTGACGGCAATGCGGCGGGACTGTAGGGAAGGGCGGTACAAGAGGCGGCGCTATTGAGTCGCGGGCGTGGGCGGCAGCATCGCGCCATGACTACGACCGCACTGTTGCCCATCGATCCCCGACGCCAATCCAAGTTTCTGTACTGGATGGGGTGGCGCGTCTGCGAGATCGCCGAGGCTATGGGCGAAAAGGAAAAGACTCTACATAGCTGGAAGGCCCGCGACGGGTGGGATCGGGCTGACAATGTCGAACGCATCGGCGGGGCATTGGAAGCGCGGTTGGTGCAGTTGATCCTCAAGGATGGGAAAAGCGGCGGCGACTTCAAAGAGATTGATCTGCTGCACCGGCAGTTGGAGCGGCAGGCGCGCATCCAGCGCTTTCAGGGTGGCGGTACCGAAACCGACCTCAACCCGAACCTGGCCAAGCGCAACGCCGAGCCGAAGAAGAAGGCGGTAAAAAACGAGATTGATGAAGAACAGATCGAGCTGCTACGCGAGGCCTTCATCGATGGCTGTTTCGACTATCAGAAAGACTGGTGCCGCGCCGGCAATCAGCGCACCCGCGTCATCCTCAAGAGCCGGCAGATCGGCGCGACTTACTACTTTGCCCGCGAGGCGTTCATTGATGCGCTGGAGACCGGGCGCAACCAGATTTTTCTGTCGGCCTCGAAGAACCAGGCCTATTTGTTCCGGGGCTACATTCAGGCGTTCTGCCGCGAGGTGATCGGTGTCGAGCTGACCGGTGACCCCATCGTGTTGCCCAACGGCGCCGAGCTGTTTTTCCTCGGTACCAACGCCCGCACTGCCCAGGGCTATCACGGCAATTTCTACTTCGACGAGTTCTTCTGGACGTTCAAGTTCGAAGAGCTGAACAAGGTCGCCTCGGGCATGGCGATGCACAAGAAGTGGCGCAAGACCTACTTTTCCACGCCGTCGAGCATGGCTCACGAGGCGTACACCTTCTGGACGGGCGAGCGCTTCAACAAGGGCAAGCCCGCCGCGCAGCATACGAAGGTGGACGTTTCCCACGGCTCTTTGCAGCAGGGCCGGTTTTGCGAGGATCGGCTGTGGCGGCAGATCGTCACGATTCTGGATGCGGAGCGGGGCGGTTGTGACCTGTTCGACATTGAGGAACTGCGCCGCGAATACAGCCCCGAGGCGTTCGCCAACCTGCTGATGTGCGAGTTTGTCGACGACGGCGCGAGCATCTTCCCGCTGACCCTGTTGCAGTCGTGCATGGTGGACAGTTGGGTCGAGTGGGCTGAGGACTACAAACCTTTCGCCATGCGCCCGTTCGGCGACCGTCAGGTCTGGATCGGTTACGACCCGGCTGAGACGGGCGACTGTTCCGGCATGGTCGTAGTCGCGCCGCCGCTGGTTCCGGGCGGCAAATTCCGCATCCTCGAACGTCACCAGTTTCGGGGCATGGACTTCGCCGCGCAGGCCGCATTCATCAAGAGCGTCTGCGATCGCTACTGGGTGACGTACATCGGCATAGACGTCACAGGCCTGGGCAGCGGCGTGGCGCAGTTGGTGCGCCAGTTCTTCCCTGCGGTGACCACCTTCAGCTACTCGCCCGAAGTCAAAACCCGCCTGGTACTCAAGGCCTACGACGTGATCCACAAGGGCCGGCTCGAATTCGATGCCGGCTGGACGGACATGGCGCAGTCGCTGATGGCGATCCGCAAAACCGTCACTGCCGGCGGACGCCAGTACACCTACACCGCCGGCCGCAACGACAACACCGGCCACGCCGACCTGGCCTGGGCGCTCTTTCACGCACTGCACCACGAACCGCTTGAGGGGCAGACCACTGCCAACACCGGGCGCATGGAGATTTACTGATGACCCAACAACTCGCCAACCAGACTTTGCCCGCGACCATACCTGCCACCGGCGCGGGAACTCAGGTGTTTTCCTTCGGCGAGCCGACGCCCGTGCTGGGTGGTCGGGAGGTTTTCGATTACCTGGAGTGCTGGTTCAACGGGAGGTGGTATGAGCCGCCGTTGTCGCTGGATGGGTTGGCCCGGTCGGTGGGGGCGAGCGTGCATTTGCATTCGGGGTTGATGTTCAAGCGCAACCTGTTGAGCAAGACGTTTATCCCGCATCCGCTGTTGTCGCGGGCTTCGTTTGAGCAGTTTGCGTTGGATTTTTTGTGTCTGGGGAATGGCTACCTTGAGGGACGGCGTTCGCGGTTGGGTGGGGTTCGCAAGTTGGAAACGCCGTTGGCCAAGTACATGCGCGCCGGGCCGGATGGGCAGTTTTACCAGGTGCGGGGGTGGAAGGATGAGCACGCGTTTGAGCCGGACAGCATTTTTCACCTTCGCGAGGCAGATCTGCATCAGGAGATTTATGGGTTGCCGGAGTGGATCAGCGCGTTGCAGTCGGCGCTGTTGAATGAGTCGGCGACTTTGTTTCGGCGGAAGTATTACGAGAATGGGAGTCATGCTGGGTTCATCTTGTACATGACAGACGCGGCGCAGACCGAGGCGGACATTGATGCGTTGCGCAAGGCACTGAAGGAATCGAAGGGGCCAGGGAATTTCAGGAATTTGTTCGTTTACTCGCCGACCGGCAAGAAGGACGGGATTCAACTTATCCCGGTCAGCGAGGTGGCGGCAAAGGATGAGTTCAACTCGATCAAGAACCAGACGCGGGATGACGTGTTGGCTAGTCTGCGCATTCCTCCGCAGTTGATGGGGATTGTGCCGCAGAACGCGGGAGGTTTTGGATCGATCAGGGAGGCGGCGCAGATCTATGCGGCTAATGAAATTGAGCCAATTCAAGAACGAATGAGGCAACTAAATGAATGGTTTGGAGATGAACTTATACGTTTTAAGCCGTATGAGCTTATCGCTGCTCATGTCTAGTTCCTTTTTTTGAGAAAATCCGCCTCTCCAGCGTTAACTGGGAGGCGGATTTAGCGTGGTGTTAGTTTAGCTTTCTAACGGTGTCGGACCAGCGCATATAAAAGAGCAGATAAGGGTCGCGGATGTCCAAAATTTCGTTTTCCTGGTCCCATTCGATGATTACTTTCGCCTGGCCATCATTTGCTAAGTTAGCTATATGGAAGCACGCACCAGATGTGCTGGAGCCAGATGGCGCGTTTGCGTCTCCATCTTCAACTACGGTCTTAATTCTCGCGAGCAGGTCTTTATATAAAAAACGCAGGCATGGTGGGTCACTTGCGATTGCACGTAACACTATTGCATAGACATCACCAGTTTCTCCATCACTCAGCCGATAAGCTTTGCGTTCAGTGCCACGAATTTTCGGCCCTTCAGCAATTCTTTCTAAGGTACTAGAAAAGTCAGCGCTTGATGCTCTGTTGCAAATGCGTTTGATTAAGTCAGGGTCAAAAGATGCTTTTATAATTTTTGCTTGTTTTTCACGTGCGCCTAGCTCAAAGCACGTATTTAAACATATTGATTGCATGAGCTGTGGTGAGCCAGCCGCCTCTAATGTCATTGCAGTAATCAACGCTTCATCTATTTGAAGATTAAGCTCGTCGAACCCCAGTCGGGCGATTGTCGATAACGAGTCACTGTCCCAGTAGTCGAAGTCAATTGCAAAAAACCTACCTTGCAGGTCAGGGTTTGCGCGCAAGATATCTTCTGAGTGGTATGGCACGGAAGCACATACTATATGGACGCCTTTGCCGATTGCTTCTTTAACTTGTTCGGCTACTAAAACCTGTACATCTCTAGGGATGTAATGAAAGTCGTCTATGAAAATTACAAATCCAGACTCCGCAAAATCTTTGATAAGTAGTTGAAGGTAATCAATGGCTGCAAGTGCAGTTTCTGTCTTCTTCGTTCCTGTTGCTGCACTGAAATTTCCACCAAGCTCCTTCTTTGCAACAACTAACCCGATTTCACCTTTTAGCGTAGCGCCCCCACTAAAGGTGTTGTTCTCTTCGTTAGTGCTGCTCGAAGGGATAGGTGTGCCGACGGCGTGAAAAACTTTAAGCCAAAGTTGCTCTGGCGATTGTACGCCCGCTCCAGTTATTCCAATTAAGTTGTCGGCCCCTACAAGGCTTCTAACGAAAACTGTTTTGCCGGATTTTGACGGCCCTGAAATCGCCACTAACAACTGCTGCTCTAAGGCATCCTGAAAGTCTTGTTTGCGAGTCTCAATCTGTTCTCTGACTAAAGTTACCGTTGGCGTCTTCCCTGGTGTGAAAATTTCGGTTGCTCTCATGATCAATCCTATCGAGGTCCGTGCAAGAAATAATTGGCATCGAACAAATTACGAAACGTCCGTCCTTTGTTGGGCTCCTACATTACCCGATTTGAAGGCTTTCATCATTTTGCACCGTTTTGGTGCGGTATTGTCTTTGGCAGGTTGTTGATGAGTTGGCGCGCGCCGTCATCCCCCCACCACGCCTGCGGGCTAAATGGGCCTTTTTTTCCGCAGTCCTGCACCTGGCCAAGTGCCCCCACAGCCGGGCGCTGTAGTAGCGGCGTCGAAGGTCAAAAAGCCTGCGGATCCCTGCAAAGGGGGGCCATCTGATAGGGCGGATCTGGCAGAGCGAGAGGCGGGTAGACAAAACCATGCGATGCGTGTTTTCAGGAGCGTCATCGGAAAGAAGTAATGTGGTAATTCGGATATCGTAACTCCGGTGAAAGACCCGTAATCATTGGCTTTGCTGGCTTACTTCAGAAAGTAATTTTGAGTAATGAAAAAGGTAATGTGCTCGTAAGTGGCTGATATATAAGGGATGTAGAAAAATAAAAATTACTTCCTTAAAAGGTAATTACCTTACCTCTACATTACTCAAAAATTACTTTATGCCGATCCTCCGCAGCCCAGTGAAATCAAGGCTCTCAGCCAGATCGACCGTTTGACTTACCAAAATTACCTTTTTCCGATGCCTTTCCCGAAAAAACGGCATCTCCTATAAGGCGGTACAGGCGATGGCCGCTGGGCTCACTCACGCAGATGATGAAGGGACACTTTCTCACAGGTCGTTTTGCCCGCGACGGAAACGCTTGTAGGAAGTGCTTGGGATCTGAGCGACAGGCGCGTGTTCCGACGATGTGAGAAGAGCGCCGCTTGTCCCGTCAGGGGAGAAAAAGAAAATGGGGCGGTAAAAAATGGTACGTGCGTTTCTTGATGATGCTGGAGACCGCGAGTTTAGAGGCTTGTAGAATTAGCCGTGCCAATCCATCATCGGATCGCACAGAAATCCGAAACAGTGCCGATGGACTGAAGTCAAACGGCACCGAACTTATACTTACCCCTCAGACGGTAATCGGACCTGGCGATACTCAAGCGGAAGATTCAATTGGTGGGTTAAATATCTGAGATATCGCTCATCTTCGGCACTCAGGCTCGTCCGTCCGACTGCTACCAGACGGACTGTTTTCTCTGAGGGTTCATCCCAGTAATATGCGTATTCGAGCAGTTGCCCTATTGCCAAGCGAAGGACTCTACGGGTACAAAAATCTGACTTGACCTCGAAAAGAATTTTTTCCGTTTCAGTTGTTACGGTTACATCGATGAAATTTTCTTCAAAGACGATGCTTGAATCTGGGTACTCAATCTTCAACTCCTCATGTAGAGCTGCCTGCATCATTCCGTGCTCCGGGGAGCACTGTCGCCCCGAACCTCCGCTGGTAAAATAGCTATCTTGAATGGGGGGGGAAATTTGACCTACCCTGGCTGGACGGCGTGTTCGCACAATTTCTGGCAGGAATTCTTCATCATCTAGCTCAACTAGCTGGTAGCGGTTGAATTTCTGCACTGGGTCTCCAGCTTCAGCAAAAGTATTGGGTGGAAACCACTCAACATCTTCAGGGCGGAACCGGACATTCAACACGTAAGGTGCCCATTCACCATTTCCCAAGCCACTTCTATCGCCATTTACAGCATCTATCTCTTTCAACATGCGGTCGTACCAGCCCATCCGCTTGTAATGATCCAGGGCCGCGACGCCTTGAGCATCATCTAGGAATTCGATATGGCGAATACGGGCTATATAACGGCGACCATGAGGTGTGAGGGTATAGAGCACTACATCACCGGCACGCTCTCCTCTGGCTAGCCGTGACTCCCAGCCTTTGTTGACGCCCTGAAGAAAGCCATATTGCCAACCGCCAATTTGCCATTCGAATCGAAAAAGCCACTCTTCATGACCATAACCATGTTGTGAGTAAAACGTGTCAGGTGCTTCGGCCGCGCTCTTGGTGGGGTATTGCCAATTAGATGCGTTACCGCAGATCCGGGTGATATAGCTCATTACTGTCCTTGTCGTTGAGTTGAGGCTAATTGCCATCACTTCAGCATGGCAAAAACGATGATTCAATCCAAGTGATTTCGAGGATGGGGGAGTCATGGCAAAAAATAGAGGGGGTATGGTTGATCCATGCGAAAACCGTTCCGCAACCCCAAAGCTACGCCTTGAAATGCGTGGTCTGGAGCTTGAATAAAATCAGTAGCTTGCGGAACGCATTTGATGCTAAGCTATTGATCTACTTAGCTTTGTGGTGTGGATTGCAAATCCACCTACGCCGGTTCGATTCCGACCTCGGCCTCCACTATAAACAAGCTCCGTAGATCCATGATTTACGGAGCTTTTTTATTTGCAATCCGCGGCAAGATTTAGTCTTGAATTTCGTGTTTGCGAACTTGCTTCACCGGGGAGTGATGTATATATTTCCCCCTCTGCTGTACGAGCAGAGATCAGCTACACCGCGCTACCGCCCGAATGGCGAAACTGGTAGACGCATGGGACTTAAAATCCCCCGCTCGTAAGGGCGTGCCGGTTCGATTCCGGCTTCGGGCACCATGAATATCAAAGGCCTGCATGAGATTTCTCATGCAGGCCTTTATCGTTTGCGCTCCGCAATTTGAAGTCTGCTCCGCGCTGTGCCAGTTCGTGATGACTTTCGCTCTGAGCCGTTCCCCGATGTAATCATCCTTCATCGCCATGGCGATATGTCCAAGTGGTAGCTTGCGCTGCTTCTTGCTTCCTGCTTCCTGCTTCCTGCAAAGTTCCGCATCCGAAGTCGCCTCGCAAAAACGAGAGATGACGCCGCTAGGAATATTCCTACAAGTGCACGGAAAACTCCTACATCAGCATCCTCCCCGTGTCTCGATAATTGCCCCAGACGAAACGCCTTGACCCGACGTCGGGCAGGCTCCGTCGATCCGTCTGAAGGCCGAGAGAAGGCTTGCAGACACTTCTCAATTATTTGGATGTGATCATGAAAAAGTTTGCCCTCAAAGGTTTGACTCTCGCTCTGGTTCTCGGTGCAGCCTCGCAGGCGGCAATGGCGGCTGATGGTGAAATCAACACCACGGCACCTGGCTGCAACGTGGCTGGCAAAAAAGCTGTGGTCAAGTTCCTGTCCCTAAGCGGTAACGCTGGCGCGAGCGGGCAATGGCTCGGTCTGGTTCCGGAGGCTGGCGTTGCTACCAACGTTGCCGTGCAGATCAAGGATGCCTCCGGCAAGGACCTGCAACTGGGTCTGGAGTCTTCTCCTTATCTGGATTTGACTCAGCCACTGCGCTTCACCGCCAACTACATCGCTACCGGCGTCGCGACCTCGGGTCCGGCCAATGCCAAAGCTGCGTTTACCGTCGACTACCAGTAGGTTCCGTCGATGCACAGCCAGTGGCGCTGCGCTCTGGCTGTCCTTCCCCTCGCTACGGCCGCGACGGTCGTAGCGACAAGAGGATGACCAAAATGCAAAATTTTGTTTTCCCTTTCAAGACGACTGCGATAGCGAGCCTTTTGTTAAGCAGCATGCTGCTCAGTGGCATCAGCCAGGCCGGTGTGATGCTCGGTGGCACGCGAATCGTCTTTGATGGCAACAAGCGTGATGCCTCCATCAGCGTCAGTAACACGACATCTCAACCTTACGCGGTGCAAACCTGGATCAACACCGAAGCGGACGACAACACCACGCCGACACCGTTTGTAGCGACGCCGCCACTGTTTCGTCTGGACCCTCGCAAAGAGCAAATGGTCAGGGTTCAGAAGGTCCCGGGCGACCTGCCGAAGGATCGCGAATCGGTGTTCTATTTCAATGCCCAGGAAATTCCGGTCGCCGGCAACGCTGACGAAAACACCCTGAAAATTGCTATGCGTACTCGGATCAAGTTGTTCTATCGACCAGCCGACCTCAAGGGTAATCCGCTGGACGCCCTTGACCGTCTGCGCTGGAGCCTCACGCAAGAGCAGGGAAAGCCTGTGCTGGTGGTTGAAAACCCTTCGGCGTTCCATGTCTCGTTTTTCGGTGTGAAAGTCGTTGCGGGTACACATTTCGTCGAAGTCAACGAACCGAAAATGGTCGCCCCTATGAGTAGTCAGCGCTATCCGCTGCCGGGTTTCAGTGGTCGCAGCGGGGAGGTGATGTTCTCTGCGATCAACGATTACGGCGGTTACAGCCCACCTCAGACAGTGACCCTGACCAGCGCCCCATAACGCTCTCGTCCTTTTCCTTGCGAATGTCTCTGCACGCTGCCTCGGCCGAGTGGCGGCAGCGTATTGAGTATTGTCATGCGAACCCATGCCCCGAATCTTGACTGCCTGTCTGTGCCTTTTACTCCGCTGCGGTTGTCCGTCGCCATCCTGGCGGCGTTGGTGCCAGGGTGGGTGCACGCTAACGAGCCGGCGAAATTTGACTCCAGCTTCATGCAGTCATTTGGCGGCACCCATGCTGGTCCGAACCTTGATCTGGACGCCGTCGCCAACAGCGGTAGCATTGGGCCGGGCACCTATCCGGTGGTCGTTCGCTTGAATCAGAGCTTTTTCGACCGACGTGACATCACCTTCGTCAAGGATGAGCAGAGCGCTCAAGTGCGTGTCTGACGGCCGGCTTCTTGACCGAGCTTGGGGTCAAACTGGACGCGTTCCAAACGCCTGGAAAAGCACTGAGCGATTGCATCGATCTGGCTGCGCTGATTGAGGGCGCGTCAGTGAGTTTCGATGCCAACCGCTTGGCGTTGGACATCAGCGTGCCGCAGATCGCCTTGCGCCGCGATGCCGCTGGTTATGTTGCTCCTCAGGAATGGGATCGCGGGATCACTGCCGGTATGCTCAACTATCAGCTCTCGGCTGCGCAGACGCAAAGTGACGCTCGTGGCAACAGCAACCAATACAACCTCTACGGCAACGGTGGTTTTAACCTGGGGGAATGGCGCTTTCGTTCCAGCTCTTCGTTCCGTCAGGATCAGGACGGCGAGCGTGATTGGCAGCGCGGCAACACCTACGCGCAACGTGATCTGACCTGGATCAAGGGCACCTTGACGCAGGGGGAGAGTTTTACGCCCGGTGATGTGTTCGACAGCATCCCGTTTGCACAGGCCTCACTGGCTTACGGCTTGCCGTTCGATCTGACCTTATATGGTGGCCTGTTGGGCGCCGATTTCTATCGCGCCGGGGTAGCGCCGCTTAAGGCGCGATATATCCAGACCGCAGAGGGGGCTACGCCCACACCGGGCAGCGCAAACGGCTATGCAAGTTTTTCGGTTACTTACCGTTAAGCCAAAGGCTATTGGTTGGCCGTGCGGCCAAAACAAAAAAAACGCTCTTCTATATAACCACCGTAAAAAACGGGCTGATATTTATCAGTCCGTTTTTTTATGCCGCTCTAAACGAATGCCTGCCCGGCAAATCCGCGAGGCAATCGCTGGAGTCCTGCTATCGCTGTCAGACGCTCAATCCATTCCGCACGCCAGTTTGCTGCGCCGTGGGAGGCTTTTGCTTGGCGTGCAGTGCGTCGAGCCGCATTGCGGTGGTCTTTTCTGGCCTGTTTGTAGGCATCGGTGTTACGGCAACTACGGCACTTCACTCGATTGAGTTCTCGACTCGCAGTGAGATGTTTTCCTTTATGACCGCAGGCCAGATGCCCGTCGACGTTGAAGTGGATAACCATGAGCCGTCTCCTTCGTGACATGTACAGTTTATGACAGCCCACAGCCGGTGCCGTTCGGTGACTGCAGCAGACAAAAAAACACCCGCATGCGGGCGGGTGAGAGAGGTATGTACTAAAGGAGTGATTTCACTTTAAGCGTACTGATGTGATGGCGATGTGAAAAGTAAGCGCGAGCGCCGCAGGCCCGTAAATACCGGGCAGGCGACAATCCTGTGAGGCATGTGCCACCGCTGATAAGGCCCGAAACAATGACTGCTGGCGCTATTTGAATCGAGGCAGTGGCCGATCGATTGGCTTGAGCGCCGACAGCGTGTTGCGAATCAGCGGCGCGTCCTTTTCGATATCGTTCAGGCGATCACGGATGCGCAGCGCGGTCGGGTGTCCGCCTTGGTGATCGACCCAGTCGGCGATCTCTTTGCAAGCCGCTGCGAGGCGTGCTTGCCGGGCGTCGAGCAGGGTGAGGAGGGTGGTGATGGACTCTTTTTCGGACATGAAACACCTCCGTTCTATGAAACCGCTGAGCGGCAGCAAAAAGCCCACGAGTTGCGAGCTTTCTGCCATTGGGGCGCTGCTCCTTCAGCAGGTTTCAGTATAGACCCGCATTTGATCAGCATCAGGCCGAAGACTGTCGGGCCGGTATGGGCGAACTGACTGCATTGAGCCGCTTGCATTCGCGCCGTGCGTCCTCCTCGGCGTCGTAGCCATCACCGATGAAGCCGCCTGTGCGCGTATCGCAGATGCGAAACCAGCCCAAGGCTTCGGCTCGATCATGCTGGCTGTCTTCGGCGCGTCGACCGTGAATGATGATCTTGTTGCAGCGCTTCACGACGAAAATGTCTTCCATGGCGTCACCGCAGCTGATTCGTGTCACATCAACTATAGAAGGCCTTGGCCATCGTGCAAAAAATAGACAGTTCAGCTCGTCGGTTGCCAGCGCCAACCTGTGGGCCCCCAGGTCAGCCAATGAGTGGGGTTTAACGCTCGAAGAAACGCTTGGTCGTGGGAAATCGCGACAATTGAGCCGGGAAAGGTCTTTAAGGCTTGTTCGAAGGCTTCTACGCAGGGCAGATCGAGATGGTTGGTTGGCTCATCGAGCAGCAGCAATTGCGCGGGCGTCTGGCGCCACAGTGCCAATGCAAGGGCCGCTTTCAGGCGCTCACCGCCACTGAGTGAGGCGCAGGGCCGAGTGACACACTGCGCGTTCAATTGCAGGTGCGCCAGGTAGCTGCGCAAGGTGCCCTCGTCCAAGGGTGTTCGCTGCGCTTTGAGCTGCTCAACAATGCTCATGCGATTATCCAGCTGCGTCAGGTGTTGATCGAGGAAGGCGCTAGGCACGTGGGTGGTGCAGTCACCTAACTCAGGTGTTAACTCACCGGCGAGCATTTTCAGCAGGGTGGATTTGCCACACCCGTTTGGACCGCTGACGGCAACGCGCATCGGCCCGTGGAGGCTCAGGTTCAGCCAGGTTGAAGGCGCATCGACCGGCAGCCACGGCAAGCAGGCCTCGACGAGTGTGCAGATCTGGCGAGTACTCGGAACAGCGCTCCCCGGCAAATGGATCAGAATACCGTCGTCGGGCGCAACGTTCGTGTAGGCGTCACGCACTCTGGTATCCAGTTCGGATTTCCGTAACAGATGACCGGCCCGTACACGCCCCATGATTTCCCTCGCAGCCGCCTTCGCCGCACTTCGCTCGAAGCTCGCCATGTTGGCAGTTTGCGCATGGCGACGGCTGCAAGCGGCATGACGCTGGATCGTGTCGTGCTCATGCCGCAGCCGAGAACGCTCGCGCTGGCGTTCGTTTCGAGCTTGATCAAGCTGTGCTTGCGCGGCTGCTTGATGCACTCGACGCTGTTCGGAATACGCTGAATAGTTGCCGCTGAAGGTTGTCACACCGAGCGGTGTGACTTCGACGATTCGCCGCATCTGCTCGAGTAATTGCCGGTCATGGCTGACGACAATCAAGCCACCGCGCCAGCGTTCGAGTTCACGCATCAGCCATTGCCGGCCCGCGTGGTCGAGATGATTGGTCGGTTCGTCCAGCACCAACAATTGCGCCTGACTCAACAGCGCGCCGATCAGCGCGATCCGGGCTTGCTGGCCACCGCTGAGATTGTCAGTCAGATCGTACGTGCCGATGTTGGGCAGCCCGGCCTCATCAAGTCGCTGACGCAAGCGCTCCGGCAGATCCCACCCTTCGCCGATGAGGTCAAAATCCTCGGCACTGGCGCTGCCCTGCTCGAGTCGCACCAGTGCTGCGAGTGCTCGCGCTGTGCCCGTAGCATCGGCAATAGTCTGACCGGGCCTGGAGGTGAAGGTTTGAGGGACGTAGCGCACCGAAACTGAACGCGTCACGTTGCCGGCGGTAGGCTCTAGCTGCCCGGTAATCAGCCGCGCGAGCACGCTTTTGCCGACACCGTTGCGCCCGACGACGGCGGTCGGCAGATGATCGAATTGCAAATTCAGTGCGTTAAAAATCATCTCGCCATTGGCGAACTGAAAATTCAGTTGATTCAGGGAGACGAGTGCAGACGTACGCGAGACGTGAGCCATCGGCACCTCCAAAAAATGTCGTGAAAACTGACAAACACCGAGAACGGCGTGCCGCGCTTACATTTTTAGAAGGCCAGGTTGTTCACGTCTGCGGTCGTCCTGAGAAATGGAAAGGTCGATAGCCTAGATGACGCTGCCCAGTCGATCAAGTTGCGTGCGTCATATCGCCCATTCGTTCGAGAAACATCGCCAACGCTACTTCCTCGGTTCGCAAGCCCTTGCGCACGCGTGGGCGCGGCAGTTCAGCGAGAGCACCGAGCATGAATTTTTCCACCACCGCGGGATGGATGTAACACTTGCGGCACACCGCCGGGGTGTTGCCCAACTGTTTGGCGACGCCTTTCACCATCTCCACGACATGCCGTTTCGCTTCGGTTTCTGACTCCCATTGCAGCTCGCGTAACACCGCCAATGCCAAGGCACTGCCTGCCCAGGTGCGGTAGTCCTTGGCGGTGAACTCGGCGCCGGTCAGGGTTTGCAGGTACGCGTTGACGTCGGAGGAACTCACGGTGTGCCGTTCGCCCTGCTCATCCAGATACTGAAACAGGTTTTGCCCGGGAATCTCCAGGCAGCGCTTGATGACGCGTGCCAGGCGTCTGTCCTTGACGGTGATCTGGTGTTCGATGCCGCTCTTGCCGCGAAACTGGAACAGGATCGCGTTGCCGTTGACCTCGACATGGCGACTGCGCAGGGTGGTCAAACCGTAGGAGCGATTGTCCCGGGCGTACTGCGTGTTGCCGACCCGGATCAACGTTGCGTCGAGCAACGTGATCACGGTGGCCATGACCTTGTCGCGGCTGAAGCCGGGAGCGGCCAACAGCGCTTCCAGTTGTTTGCGCAGTTTTGGCAGTGCCAGGCCGAACTCACGCAGCCGCGAGTATTTGTCGGCATCGCGCACTTCACGCCAGCGCGGGTGATAGCGGTATTGCTTGCGACCCCGGGCATCACGACCGGTAGCTTGCAAATGGCCGCGCGGGTCAGGGCAGATCCACACATCGGTATAGGCTGGCGGCACGGCGAGGGCGTTGAGGCGCTTGATCTCATCGGGATCGGTGATGCGCTGGCCCGAGGGCTCGAAATAGCTGAACCTGGCGCGCAGTTTTTTGCGGGTGATGCCGGGCTGTGTGTCGTCGACGTAATGCAGGTCGCAGGGCAGAGCGTCGGTCAACTCGGTATCGGGCATGGCAGCTTCCTTGGATGGCGCAGCGGTCGGTAAAACGATTGACCGCGCACTGAAGCCGTCGTGCCAATGATTTACGCGAGTACGGCGACCGCTTTGATCTGCGCCCAGAGCTGCTGGCCCGGATGCACGCCCAATTGATCCCGGGAAAATCGCGTAATGCGCGCCACTAACGCAGTGCCCCCAGCGTCGAGACGGATGAGCACATGGGCGGTGTTGTCTGCGGCCAGCTCGCTGACCACCGTCACCGGCAGCCGATTGAGAATGCTGCTGAACTCGCTGTTTTGCAGGGCCAGGCTGATGTCGCGCGCGTGCACCTTGCAGCGCAGGGCTTGGCCGATGGCCATTGGTGCGTGCGCTACGCGAATGCTCATATCGGTCGCCGGCAGTTGCAGGCTGAGCAACTGATATTGCGCATCGTAGGCGCTGACCAGCCCTTCAATGATCACGCCTGCGTCATCGCCCATCGCCATCGGCAAGTCCAGGCGAGCGAGCGTTTCCCCGATCGGGCCGCTGGCCAATGCCTTGCCGTCGCTGAGCAATACCAAGTGATCGGCCAGGCGCGCAACCTCGTCCTGCGCATGACTGACGTACAGCACCGGAATATCCAGTTCGTCGTGCAGGCGTTGCAGGTAGGGCAGGATTTCGCTTTTGCGTTGGCTGTCGAGCGCGGCGAGTGGTTCGTCCATCAGCAGCAGTTTCGGACTGGTCAGCAGCGCACGGGCGATACCGACGCGCTGGCGTTCGCCGCCCGATAAATGCTGCGGATGACGCCCAAGCAAGTGGCCGATACCCAGCAGTTCGGTGGCTTGTGCCATGTCGACCCGGCGTGCGGATTTGGCGATGCGCTTGAGACCAAATTGCAGATTGGCCTGCACCGACAGGTGTGGAAACAGGCTGGCCTCTTGAAACACATAACCCAGTGCGCGTTTGTGCGGCGCCACGAAAATGCCGTTGTCGCTGTCGTGCCAGACTTCGTCGTTGATGCGGATGAAGCCTTGCTCTGCACGTTCCAGCCCGGCGATGCAGCGCAGGCAGGTGGTTTTGCCCGAGCCGGAATGACCGTACAGCGCGGTGACGCCGCGCCCCGGCAAATGCAGGTCGACGTCCAGATTGAAGCCGGGATAAGCGACTTTCAGGCGTGCATCAATCATCGATCAGCTTCAGCCAGCGCGGGTTTTGCGGCTGGAATAGAGCGCCAGCAACACCAGAAACGAGAACACCAGCATCGCGCCGGCCAGCCAGTGGGCCTGGGCGTATTCCATCGCTTCGACGTGGTCGTAGATTTGCACCGAGACCACGCGAGTCTTGTCGGGGATGTTGCCGCCAATCATCAGCACGACGCCGAACTCACCGACGGTATGTGCGAAGCCGAGGATCGCCGCGGTGATAAAGCCGGGGCGGGCCAGCGGCACAATCACGCTGAAAAAAGTGTCCCACGGATTAGCACGCAAGGTCGCGGCTACTTCCAGCGGGCGAGTGCCAATGGCGCAGAACGCGTTTTGCAACGGTTGCACCACGAACGGCATGGAGTAGATCACCGAACCGATCACCAGCCCCGTGAAACTGAACGTCAGCGTGCCGAGCCCTAGCCATTGGGTGAACTGGCCGACAACACCGTGCGGCCCCATCAGCAATAGCAGATAGAAGCCGATCACGGTCGGCGGCAGCACAAGGGGCAGGGCGACGATTGCTCCGATCGGGCCGCGCAGCCACGAACGGGTGCGCGACAACCACAGGGCAATCGGAGTGCCGACAACCAGCAGGATCGCGGTGGTCAGGGACGCCAGTTTCAGGGTCAGCCAGATCGCCGCGAAGTCGGCACTCGAGAGCGACATTTAGAGCTGATAACCGTACGATCTGATGATCGCGGCGGCTTTCGGGCCTTTGAGGTAGTCAACCAGGGCTTGGGCGGCAGCGTTGTTTTTGCCTTTGTTCAAGATCACTGCGTCCTGTTTGATCGGGTCGTGCATGGTGGCCGGAACAATCCACGCTGAACCGCTGCTGACTTTGCCGTCCTTGTAGATCTGTGACAGCGCAACGAAGCCCAGTTCGGCATTACCCGTGGAGACGAACTGGTAAGCCTGAGTAATGTTCTGGCCTTCAACGATCTTGGCCTGGGTGGCTTCGCCCAGTTTCAACGTTGCCAACACTTGTGTAGCGGCGAGGCCATAGGGTGCCGTTTTGGGGTTGGCGATGGACAGATGCTGGTATTCGTTGTTCTTCAGCACATCGCCTTTGGCGTCGACATATCCTTCTTTGGCCGACCACAGCGCGAGTGTGCCGATGGCATAAGTGAAGCGCGATCCCTTGACGATTTCGCCTTCGTTCTCAAGTTTTTCCGGTGTGGTGTCGTCCGCCGAGAGGAACACTTCGAAGGGAGCGCCGTTCTTGATCTGAGTGTAGAGCTGGCCTGTAGCGCCGTAGGCGGCGACCAGTTTGTGCCCGGTGTCTCTTTCGAAGTCGGCGGCAATGGCCTTGATCGGCGCGGTGAAGTTGGCGGCGACGGCAACCTGGACTTCATCAGCCTGGACTGCGCCGATGGCGAAAACCGCGAGCAAAGAGGCCAGGCAGGCAGGGACTAAACGTGAGGCACGAGTGATCATGTAACAGCTCCGTTGTAGGCGTGTGCAGAGGGTAGCTATTGCGCCGTTGCAATGAGTAGAAACGCTATATAGCGAAATATATAGCGAATTGCCGCCAAACGGAAAGTGCAGGTGAAAAACAGGGTGAGCACTTGCGTTCATCACCCTGATCTTCTTCACCGATGAGCCAGTTTGGTCAACGCCCCTTCGGCGAGTTGCCGAGTCAGTTCGGCACTGCTGACGTCCTGCCCCAGAGTAAAAGCCTGGCCAGCCCAGAGGTTGGCGAACTGCGCCTCATCTTTGGCCCGCAGTGGCATCAGTGCACCACCGGCCAACGGAAAGGCTGGCGCTGTGGGCGACATCGGCCCCAGTTCACGCATGACGCGGTTGAGAATGCCGCGGGCCGGGCGCCCGGTAAAAATGTTGGTGACGGCGGTTTCGCTTTCTTTGGCGGTGCGCAGAGCCCTGTGATGCGCGGCGCTGACGTTAGCTTCCGGGGTAAACAGGTACGCGGTGCCCACCTGAACCGCAGATGCGCCCAGCATAAACGCCGCCGCCACGCCACGAGCGTCGGCGATCCCACCGGCGGCAATCACCGGCACCTTCACCGCGTCGACCACCTGCGGCACCAGGGCGAAGGTGCCGACCTGGGTGTTCAGATCTTCGCTGAGAAACATCCCGCGATGTCCACCGGCCTCGTAGCCCATGGCGATGATCGCGTCACAACCGTTCTGCTCCAGCCAGAGGGCTTCATCGACGGTGGTGGCCGAAGACAGGATTTTCGCCCCGGTGGCTTTCACCCGATCCAGCAAGGATTTTTCCGGCAGGCCAAAGTGGAAGCTCACCACCTCAGGCCGGAACTCCTCCAGCACTTCGCACGCTGCCGCATCGAACGGCGCCCGGTTGGACACCGGTGTTGGCGCATCGAAGTCGACGCCCAGTTCGCGGTAGTACGGCTCCAGCCGGTGCTTCCAGTCGCGCGCGCGTTGCTCATCGACGGCGGGTGGCTGATGACAGAAGAAATTCACGTTGAAAGGTTTGTCGGTGTGCTGGCGAATCGTTTTCAGCGCTTCACGCAATTGCTCAATGCTCAGCATTGCCGCTGGCATCGAGCCAAGGCCACCGGCGTTGCACACGGCGATCACCATGGATGAATTCGTGGCGCCGGCCATCGGGCCTTGGATGATCGGCCATGCAGTGCCGAGCAAATTGATAATGCGGGTATCTGGCCATTGGCTCATGGGCACGGCTCTCCGAACGATGAAACGGGGCAAGGCCGGTTTTTTTAACAGCAAAACCGGACTCAGGGCCACTCTGAAATTCAGAACATCGCGCAGCGCAGTCGCTCAGCGCGGGTGGTGACCGATGCGCGAATTGGCAGAAAGTCGTGTGTGGCAACGCTCCGAGATGTGGTATTTGAAGGCTACGACAACCCTAAATCCATCCATGAGAGGCCATCATGTTCAACGGTATTCTGATCGACAAAGACGACAGCGGTTATCGCGCCAACCTGCAGCAGATCAACGAAGAGCACTTGCCCGAAGGCGATGTGACCGTAAACGTTGCGTACAGCACGCTCAATTTCAAGGACGGGCTGGCGATCACCGGCAACGGCCCGGTGGTGCGCAAGTTCCCGATGGTGCCGGGTATCGATCTGGCAGGCACGGTCGAGTTCAGTTCGCACCCGGACTATAAAGTGGGCGATCAGGTACTGCTCAATGGCTGGGGTGTGGGCGAAGGCCATTGGGGCGGACTGGCGCAGAAAGCGCGACTCAAGGGGGACTGGCTGATTCCGTTGCCCAAAGCCTTTAGCGCCGCGCAAGCCATGGCCATTGGCACGGCAGGTTACACGGCAATGTTGTGCATTATGGCGCTGGAGCGTAACGGCGTGACGCCGCAGCAGGGCGAGGTGCTGGTCACTGGCGCCAATGGTGGCGTTGGCAGTTTTGCTATCGCGTTGCTGAGCAAGCTCGGTTATCAGGTGGTGGCGTCCACGGGGCGGGTGTCTGAGCACGAATATCTGAAACAGTTAGGCGCAAGCGAAATCATCGACCGTGCAACCCTGTCCGAGCCGGGCAAACCACTGGCCAAGGAGCGTTGGGCGGGAGTGATCGACTCGGTCGGCAGCCACACATTGGCGAATGCCTGCGCCAGCACGCGCTCTGAAGGCACGGTCGCTGCGTGCGGTTTGGCCCAGGGCATGGACTTTCCGGCCTCGGTGGCACCGTTCATTTTGCGCGGTGTGACCCTGGCCGGCATCAACAGTGTGACCCAGCCCAAAGCGCGTCGACTGGAAGCATGGGATCGCCTGGCCAAGGATCTGGACTTTGCCTTGCTGCCCTTGATCAGCCATGAAATCGCCTTGAGCGAAGCCATCGATGCGGCGCCGAAACTGCTGGCCGGACAACTTCGCGGGCGGGTTGTGGTTGACGTCAACCGATGACAAAGTAAGCGCCATCGCGGCTCTGTGGGGCCGCATTTCTAATAAAGGGAGTGGCAATTTCGATGGATCTAAAAAAGCAATACGTCGATCAGTTTCTGGTCTCTGGCTTGCGTGTGCGCACCGAAAACGCCGCAGAGACTAGTGCCGAGACCGCGAAAATTGGCCCGATGTGGGGGCAGTTTCAGGGCGGGAATTTGGCGACAGTCATTCCGGGCAAGCCAACCACCTCTCCGGTTTATGGGGTGTATTCGGGTTACGAGTCTGATGCTTCGGGCAAGTTTGATGTCACTGCCGGCGTCGCCGTGGAGCAGCCGGCGAGAGATTTTGAAACCGTCCGGATAGAGGGGGGGGAGTATCTGGTTTTCGAGGGGCAGGGTTCGTTACCTGATGCGGTCATTGCTGCATGGGGGCGGGTCTGGGCTTATTTCGAAGCCAATCCGCAGATCCAGCGTCGATTCGCCACCGATTTCGAGGCCTATACCAGCCCCGAATCAGTATCGATTTACATCGGACTCCGCTAAGGCTGCGTTTCGCGTTCAAGCAATTGTCGTTTGCGTTCGACACCCCAGCGATAGCCTGAAAGATTGCCATCGCTGCGCACCACGCGGTGGCAGGGGATCGCCACTGCCAAGCGGTTGGCGCCGCATGCTTGAGCCACGGCACGCATCGAGGTTGGCGCGCCGATGCGCTGGGCAATGTCGGCGTAACTGGCAGTGCTGCCAAGCGGGATTTCCCGTAGCGCCTGCCACACCCGTTCCTGAAACGCCGTGCCCCGCACATCCAGCGGCAGATCCAGGCCTATAGCCGGAGCCTCGATAAAGCCTACGACTTTGGCGATCAGTTGTTCAAATCCGCAATCCGCGCCAATCAGGTTCGCCTTGCGGAACTGATCCTGTAAATCACACACCAGTTGGTGAGGATCGTCGCCCAACAGAATCGCGCAGACGCCGCGCTCGCTTTGCGCCACCAGAATCGCGCCGAGCGAGCATTGGCCCACGGCGAAGCGAATGTCGTTGTTCTGCCCGGCGGCGCGGTAGTCGCCGGGTTTCATGCCTAATACCTGATCGGCTGACTCATAGAAGCGACTGTTGGAGTTGAAACCTGCGTCGTACAGCGCATCGGTCACCGAGTCGCCGTCCGCCAAGCGTTGGCGCACTTTGCGCGAGCGGTGAGCAGTCGCGTAACCCTTGGGTGTCAGACCCGTTGCCGCTTTGAAGACGCGATGAAAATGAAACGGGCTCAACCCAGCCGTTTCAGCAAGCACGTTGAGCGATGGCAGCGTTTCGGCGGTTTCAATCTGGCGACAGGCCAATGCCACAGTCGTCGCATGCTGCGCGGCCACGTCGCTTTGATCCTTGCTGGCGCGTTTACTCGGCCGATATCCCGCCGCCTCGGCTTGTTCGGCCGTGGCGAAAAACTCGACATTCTGGGGTTTCGGCAACCGTGCAAGGCTGCTGGGACGGCAGTAGATGCCGGTGGTTTTCACCGCATAGACAAACTCTCCGTCCGCCCGTGGGTCCCGCGCTACGACTGCGGCCCAGCGTGGATCGTTTTCGACGTTGATCGTGCTCGAAAGCGTTTTCATGGTGGTTAATCCATTGACCTGTTTGATTCAGGTTACCCGGCGACGCTGGACGTAACACTCCGGGCCTTGCGGTCAAATTTTGCAGCTTATCCAGCAACACGAAAAGTCAGATTGACCCGTTGTTCACCCAGCCGTGAATGCCGACCCTCTTTGATCGGCAATACACCGTGAAAGCGCAATCGATCAACGCCACCCCAGATCACCATATCACCGTGCAGCAGAGGGATTCGCCGGCTCCTGTCGTTACGGTTGAAACCGCCGAACAGAAACATGGCCGGCAACCCTAGCGACAAAGAAACGATCGGCGCAGCGTAGGCTCTTTCGTCTTTGTCTTGATGCAATGACATCTTGGCGCCGGGGACATATTGGTTGATCAGGCAGGAGTCCGGGTAAAAGTCGGCAAATCCCGCACGCTCGGCGGCGCAGTGCGCAAGGTCGGACAATATCAAGGGCATGTCCGGCCAGGGCTGGCCGCTGAGTGGGTCGACGCTTGAATAGCGATAGCCGCTGCGATCGGTGATCCAGCCCAGGTGCCCGCAACTGCTGGTGCCCACCGACATGCTGAAACCGCCCGGTGTGACCATGTGGCGCAATGGCGCTGCCGCCAGAATCGCGGCCAATACCGGTAACAGTTGATCGACTATGGGCAGGGCAAACCCACGCAGCAACCACGATTGCTCGCCGATCTGCTCGGCGCGGGGTTGCTGCTCAGGTTCGTGATCGGCGAATAGATCAAAATGGCTCGGTTGCATGCGGGTCACAAAGTGTCGTGGACGCTAGCGGTCGAATTCTGGCGAAAGGTTACAGCGCTTTGCTGACGGCGATATCGCTGACTACGTCAGCCTGGTCGTGAATTGCACTCAGCGCTGCCTTGGCTTCTTCTTCTGTACCGTTTTCCAGTTGAGCGAACTCGAAGCGCCGCTCACCGTTGAGTTTGTACTTGATGACGTATTTGGTCGTTTGGGCCACGGTCATGTTTACCTGCCTGAAAGGGTGGGGCAGCTCAGCTGAGTTTGGTGCTGGAGCGGCGGATGATCTTGATCGAGTGAGTCAGCGTCGGCTTGCGGGTAACGCTGATTGGGCGACGGTTGACGGTGTCGATGGTGATGTTCCAGAAACCGGTGCTCGGCGCCGTAATGCGGGCCGGGAAGGTGTCGAAAGCGCCGCCGTGATAGGTGTGGCGACCACCATTTTTAAAGCTGCGAAAGTTGGCGTCGTTCATCAGACGGATGTTGCAGGTTTGCGAGCATTGGATGACGACGATGTCGTCTTCGTTGAGGTGCTCGCGCTGGTGAATAAATTTCATGGGCGCCTCCGGAAGGGCTTTTTCTACAAAATCAAAACGATAGCTTGTTAATGGGCGCAGTTTATCAGCCCGCACGGGTTATTATCTGGCCGTCGGACGTTGGATTGACAATTTTGAACACATATTCGCGATTGGATGCGGGTTAAATGCAAGAGACCTCGGAGAAAAACGGCATTTGTGCTGTCGGACGGTCTTTAACGGAGGTTTTGTATGAAGTGGGGTGTGGTGTGTCTGCCGTTGGTTTTGGCTGTAGGTGGTTGCGCAAGTGTTTCCGAAATCAATGAAACACTGCCGACCATGAGCGTGATCTCCGGCAAGAAGCCCCATGAGTACGCTCAATGCCTGGCCGAAAAACTGGCCGATAGCCGTGGCGCGCTGCAAGTGCAGGCGCACAAGGATGGGGTTCGAGTCATCGTTCCCGGGAAATTGTCCACGGGCGCGGCGGCCGTGTTTGACATCGAAGATCGCTCCGGCGGCAGCAGCATCAAGCTGCACGAGCGCATGTCCAATGTACCCGTGCGCCCACGTGATGTGCGTAACGCTGCCAACGCGTGTATTTCCGGCTGATAGACTACGGGTCATCAGCATCAATGCCGTCACAGTCATGCTGTGACGGCATTTTCATTTCTGGAGTTGCGATGAAGCGAGAGCAAGTACGAGAGCGCCACGCAGAGGGCCTGATCTCTGCCACCCATGTAATTCAGAACCCGGCGAATTCGGGCGAGTGGATCGTGTTTTTCAAGAAAAGCGCTGGGCGCAGTTATTTCCTGGTGGACGATAACGACGAAGTCGAGTCTTTCAATCGGCTCGACGATCTGATCGAAGTTGTACGCGGACTCGGGATCAAGTTCGCCGAAATCCACATGTAAGGTCTATTTGCAGACCACTACCACGCTGCGGTTTTTGTAGTTGCCGACATCGATACCCAATGTCTTGTCGCTTTCCTTCGAAGCTGGCGTGCCGTCCGTGCCGACGATGCGATACCCGGTGCCCGCACAGGAGGCATCGGCCTTTTCATAGCAAGTGGCCCAGGAATTGGCTTCGCCGGAGCACTCGATGGTCAGGCCCTGTTCGCCGTTGTTCAGGTAAGTGGTTTGGGAGGTGGCACAACCGGTCAGGGCCAGTACCGCAATCAGTGGCAAAAAACTGTTCAGGTTCATATTTGTCGTCTTTAACGAGGGGGACTAGACGCTCTGACAGCGCTGGTATGAAAAGGTTATAGCGATAGGCCACTTGTTTGCAGGCGAGCACAAAAAAGCCCTGCGCAAGGGCAGGGCTCCGGGGGAGGGCGCAGCAGATCAGTCCTGATCTTTGCCACGGCGCTTCGCCGATGCGGGAGTGTCCGTGAACACCGACGCGACATCAGTCGCCAGTTGTTCACTGTCGAAAGGCCCAGCGATGTGTTCGCCATTGGTGGTGGTCAGATTCCACTTGCCGTCTTTCTTGTCGATCACGTACCCGTTGATGATTTTTACCGCGGCCATCTATCTGTCTCGTTCGCTGGTTCAAAGGCGCCATGATACCGGCAAATGCTCGCATTGGGGGCGATGAGCGTATGGTGATTCGGCTTGTCGGCATCTTTGAGCTACGCTGATCTGGCTACGCAAGATGCCGATGGAACTATCGGCGAGAATATTTCTCTATGATGGCATCGGTTAGCCAGTGCGGGGCATTGTAAGGTGCACGCCGCCTGATTAGACTGCGCCGAAACTCGTACACACAGCCCTTTCAAGGACTTATATGATCAAGAAATGCTTGTTCCCAGCAGCCGGTTACGGTACTCGCTTCCTGCCAGCGACTAAAGCCATGCCTAAAGAAATGCTGCCGGTGGTAAACAAGCCACTGATCCAGTACGGCGTTGAAGAAGCTCTGGACGCTGGCCTGACGGAAATTTCGATCGTTACCGGTCGTGGCAAGCGCGCTCTGGAAGACCACTTCGACATCAGTTACGAGCTGGAAAACCAGATCAAAGGCACCGACAAGGAAAAATACCTGGTCGGCATCCGCAAATTGCTGGACGAGTGCTCGTTCTCCTACACTCGTCAGACCGAAATGAAAGGTCTGGGCCACGCGATCCTCACCGGTCGCCCGCTGATTGGCGACGAACCGTTTGCCGTGGTGCTGGCGGACGACCTGTGTGTCAACCTTGAAGGCGACGGCGTACTGACCCAGATGGTCAAGCTGTACAAGCAGTTCCGCTGCTCGATCGTGGCCATCCAGGAAGTCGATCCGCAAGAAACCAACAAGTACGGCGTGATCTCCGGCGAGATGATTCGCGACGACATCTACCGCGTTCACAGCATGGTCGAGAAGCCAAAGCCGGAAGACGCTCCGTCGAACCTGGCGATCATCGGTCGTTACATCCTGACTCCGGACATCTTCGACCTGATCGAGCAAACCGAGCCAGGCAAGGGTGGCGAAATTCAGATCACCGATGCTTTGATGAAACAAGCCCAGAACGGCTGCGTAATGGCCTACAAGTTCAAAGGCAAGCGTTTCGACTGCGGTGGCGCTGAGGGCTACATCGACGCGACGAACTTCTGCTTTGAAAACTTCTACAAGACTGGCAAGGCTTACTGATAGCGTTTGATCGGTCTGTACGAAAAGCCACCTTCGCAGACTGTGTGAAAACCTAGCAATCTGCGCAGCGCTCAATGAAAATGCTCCGTATCGAAAGATACGGAGCATTTTTCGTTATGGCTTACATCCAAGGAGAGTCTCGCAGCCAGACCAGCCT
>NZ_CAXAPN010000042.1:0-51833 GCF_963971015.1 Pseudomonas sp. RA_15y_Pfl2_54 | reverse complement strand
TGAAAGCCAATAATCCTCACTCATCAGAATAGCCGACCGTTCAGATGCCAAGGACTTGGCCAGCGTCGATTTGCCGGATGCAATCTTGCCTGACATCAAATGAAGCATTGGTTGAGTCATGGGGGACGTCTCCTTGTCGAGTACTGATGATGCTCATTGAAAAGCGTCGAAGCAACCGCAGATCGTCCACTGTCAGCTTTGGGGCGGAAACGGTCGTCATGAACGTCCGGTATTGGCCCAGAGTGTGTAAAAACGCGCTGATGCACTGTCGGCGCGCAGCGCCGACGGTTGTTAGCTGAGTAATTGCTCGCAACAAGTCCTGCGGATCATCACTAGGGCCTGGGAGCCCCTAGCGCCGCTTCTACCTTGCTGGGTGGCCAAAATACAGACCTCTTCAGGCCGACAGCGCCTTCATTAAACCGCTGGTACCGAGAATTTTCATGACCCGTTTCAGGTTGTAGGCGAGCACATTCAGGCTCATCTCGGCGCTTACCCCGTTAAGCTTTCGGGTCAGGAAGTGTGTCGCGCCCATCCATTGCTTGAGCGTCCCGAAGGGATGCTCAACCGTCCGTTTTCGGATCCGCATCATTTCCGGCGCGTTGCTCAGCCTGTTCTGCATTTCCTCCAGTACGGCTTCATGCTCCCAGCGTCGAACCCGCCGTTCCGTGCTCGGTGTGCACTGCGGTTTCATTGCGCAGCCCCGGCATTTCGAACTCCAGTAACGGTGCAACGTCAGGCCTTTTCAACGTTGGTATAGCGCCAGATCAGCGCCTCTCCAGCCGGGCAAATGTATTCGTTTTTTGCCGCGTCATAGATGAAGGCATCGTTATTGAAACGCCCGTCTGCCTTGGCTCCAGAGGTCATCGGCTTGGGCACATAGGCGGTGATACCTGCATCGTGACAAGCCAGATTTGTTCGCTTTTGAAGTAACCTCGGTCAGCCACTACCGACAACGTATCTGACGCCATCGCCTCGCGGGCCTGCTTGGCCATTGAGCTGAGTTGATCCCGGTCGGAACCGACGTTGGTCACCTCATGTGCAACGATCAAATGGTGCTGAGTATCGACCGCTGTCTGCACGTTGTAGCCGACGATTCCTGTGCCGCGCGTCATCATGGAACGGGCGTCTGGATCGGTCAGTGAGACCTGCTTATCCGGCGATTCATTGAGCTGGATTTCGATCGCTTGAAGCTCCTTCATTTGAGTTTTTAGCTTGGCGATTTTCTCTTCCAGCCTCCCGGCACTGGGCTCGGAAGCTGTGGGTTCTTGCCGATCGGCAGCATCGAGTGCCGCTAGGTAACGGTTGATACTCGATTCAATTTCTTCCATGCGCCGCTTCAGTTTGGCGCTGGTGAAATTGCGGTCGCGGTTGTTGGCTGCTTTGAATTTACTGCCATCAATGGCGACCAGATGTTCTCCGAACAGTCCCAATTGCTGACATAGCATAACGAACTGGCGACAGACGCCTCTGATGGCCTTGCTGTTGTCTTTTCGGAAGTTGGCGATGGTCTTGAAGTCCGGCATCAAACGCCCGGTCAACCACATCAGTTCGACGTTGCGCTGGGCTTCTCGCTCCAAACGTCGGCTCGACTGGATGCGGTTGAGATAGCCGTAGATGTAGATCTTCAGCAGGATCGCGGGATGGTAAGCGGGCCGGCCTGTATCGGCGGGAATGGCACCTTCAAAACCCAGATTGACCAGGTCGAGTTCGTCGACGAAGACGTCGACTACGCGCACCGGATTGGTATCGCTGACGTAGTCGTCGAGGCTCTCGGGAAGTAAGGTACCTTGGCCTCGATGTTCACCTTGGATAAAGCGCTTCATGGGCGATCCCTGCGATGAAATCCTCAGAAATCATAGCAAGAGTTCGCGAAGGCGTTTTTACACACTCTGGGCCTGTAGCTGTACTCAACCCCTAGCCTTTTACAGACGTTTAGCCACCTGTTTTGCCTGCGCAATGCCATGGAACCTCTTCGAACACTCCGCTAGCTGTCAGCATTGCGCCGAGCTCATAAATTAGTTGCCTATTGAGAGTGGGGTGGTCGGCAACTCCGAAAGCGCTCCAAGAGTCGCTGTCAATTCGGCAAGTTCCAAACTTACTTTCTAGACGGGAGTGAGATGCCCATATGCCATGTTCATTGGTGTTGACTGAGAATCCCAATGGTACCAATACCATGCGGAGCGCCTCCTGAAACCCAATGTCCGATGGCTGTGGATAGAACTCAACTAGCAGTTTTTTACTGCCATAGCCTTCTCTAATCGCGAAAGGGTACATGACCGTCCTCTTGAACTATTTCGAGCTCTTTGCACCGTCCGTGAAAATTTAACGAAGTACAAGGCATCGGTTAGGTTACGAAGCCATCGACAACATGTCTAGAAGCAGGAGTGGTTAGCACCTCTGCCAACACACGTCCGCTCATGGCCGACAGCTGCCCTCAACCAAAGGCAGCTTTGGATCGCTTTCTGCCTCTCGCGACGGGCAGTAAGAGTCAGCTCGGATGCAATTGACTGGTCAGTGGCAAGGCAAGCCGGTGGTCAAGTGAACTGCAATTATGCATGCCTGGCCGTTTGGGCGCTGAACCTATATCCAGACGTCACTCAATGCAGTTCGCTCACCCTGTTCATGGCCCGTGTTCAAAATACCTCGTGGTTCGATCATCATCAGTTTCGCTTCACTTTGCGCCGCCGTCCTGTGCACTACCCCGCGCGGCACCACATATAACTCCCCAGGATTCACATGGACGCATCCCTCTGGGAGGTCGATGCGCAAGGTGCCTTCGAGCACAAGAAATGCTTCGTCGGTCTCAGGGTGTGAGTGCCAGATGAATTCGCCTTCGATTCGCACAACCTTGAACTGGTAGTCGTTCATTTCAGCGACGACCCGAGGGCTCCATTGCTGATCGATCAGCGAAGCCTTTTGCGCCAGGTTTATGGGGAGCGATGTTTGTGGGTGATGGGACTCAGGCATGACAGATCCTCTGTAGTTGAGGTCGTCAGCCTATCGAACAATGAATGCATCGCGCTTGTACGATCCTGCAAGTCAGCGTGCGGGCCGCAAGCGTTCCAGCCAACGCATGGGTGGGACGCCATAGCAGCGTGTGAAATGTCGGGTCATGTGACTCTGATCGTGAAAGCCTGCGGCGAGGGCGGCGTCCACCAATGTGAAACCGTCGAGGACAAGACGGCGAAAGCGGTCAAGACGTCGTAGTGTGACAAAGCGGTAGGGGCTGGTGCCATAGAGCGTTCTGAAGTCGCGTGACAGGCTCCAGCGCTCTCTCCCGCTAGCCTGCTCGAGCATTTCCAACGTAATGCCCAAGTGCATATTTTCCAGGATGAATGCTCTGGCGCGTTCGGCAGAGAGATAATCCAGACGCTTACGGCCACGCGACTTACCCGCGACGGCACGCAACGCCATTGCCAGGTCATACAGGGCGTCCTGTTCCTCCAGCGTCTCCATAGGGTTATCCATCGCTTGCACAAATGCTTCGCTGGCATGGTAAAGGCGCGGATCGTTCGAAAGCCCACCGGCGATAAAGGGCAAAGGTTCGCCCCCCAAGATTGTCTGGATCAATGCTGGATCAACGTAAGCCATACGGTAATGAAAACCTGCTTGCGTGCCGGCCATGCCGTCATGAAGTTCATCGGGGTGAAGCACGAGCGTGTTGCCCTGCACCCCGTGGCGTAGCGAACCCTTGTAGTGAAAACTCTGCACGCCCGCCAGCGTGCGACCTATCGAGTAGGTGTCGTGACGGTGTGGGTCGTAGCCGTGGCTGCCGAACCAGGCTTCGATACGCTCGATGCTACCGGGTTGAGTGCTGCGAATAACCCAGTCAGAGGTGCTCGGTTGGCCTTTTTTCCGGTCCATGCCAGTATTTTCCAGTTTCTGCGCAGTCGTCGCGGTTTTCCTTTTCGGGAATATACAAGTACTCGCAGTCGGATATCTCCTTTTGACCCAGGCTGTGAAAAAAATCGACGCTCGCCGTTAGCTCAAGCCACTGTTGAATTGCTCACTGACCAGTTCAGCCAGCATCCGCACAGGTTCGGTAAAGCTTCGGCGAGAATGATGTATCAGCCCGATATCACGGTGAAACGTGCGCACGCCGAGATCGAGTGCCCGGACACCGGCTGGCCAAGGACTGGCTGCACAGCACGCTTGGCGGTTGTCCCACCGTCGTTGAGCCCAGGCTTTCTAAAGCCTGAGCAGCATGTTCGCGAAGGGGTCGTATCAACCACTATCACCTCAGTTGACACACCACTTTCGCGAGCAAGCCCGCTCCAACAGGTGAGCCGTGGTTAATTGTCGATTGGCGTGATGATCTCAATCCGCGTAATCCCCACCCGTTCAGCCTGCGCAATTATCTCTTGGGGTGTCGAGTCCGCCGTGGGCATGACCAGGCCATTTTCCGCATCGCCCAGATGCAGTTCCAGCAGGTGCATCGCAGCCTCGTGTTCGGCCAGTTGTGGCTGTTTGAGTTCGAACAGATGAGTACGAGGCTCGTCGTTGAAACGGTATTGCAAAAGGTAGTTGTGCATGGTGTCACCCGCGTATGAAGGAAGAAGCCACTGATCATCCTGACGCACCGGTCAGTTATTAGTTCAACGGCATGGCGACTGCGACTTACTGGCGGTAAACAGATAAATCTCGGCGCTCAATCCAAACTTTTCGCCGCGCAGGGCGTCCTTTCCTTACACTCCCCCAAAAGCTGAGTACAGCTAAGGACTGGCGATGACCTTCTTCATTTTTCTTCTGGCCTGCGCGGCTGCCGCGAGCACAGGCGTCATTTTCAAACCGGGCCCCTGGTATGCATCGCTGACCAAGCCTGGCTTCACGCCGCCCAACTGGGCGTTTCCGGTGGCCTGGACGGTGATCTATCTGTTGCTGGCCTGGGCCGGATACCGACTGAGCCTGATCCCCGGCAGCCAAACGGTGATGGCGTTATGGGCGGCGCAGATCGCGCTCAATACCCTGTGGACGCCGGTCTTCTTTGGCGCCCACCACGTTTTCGCCGCCATGGTGATCCTGACGCTGCTCTGGCTGGTCGTCGCGGCCATGGTGGTGATGGCGTTGCAGCTTGATCTGGTCACCGGCCTGATCCTGTTTCCCTATCTGGCTTGGTTGTGTGTCGCCGCTGCGTTGAATTTTTCCATCTTGATCAAGAATCGCGGATGACTCACCCACGCAGCAAGACGCCTTGGCCGCAGGGCGAGCGGGAGTTGACGCAAGTGCGTGACTTCAACAAGAAGCTCGCCTGGTTACCGCGCTTTAAGATTCGCAATCGCGTCCTGCCACGGATGATTCAAACACTGCTGCGCGCCAGCCAGATCGGTGGCGCTGATGTTTGCCGGCGAACTGGACCCGCTGCGCGACGACACCCTCGAAATCGCCGAGCGCTGGAGGGCGTCAGCCCCTGTCGAGGTGTACCAACTGCCCTCTTCCCCCCATGGTTTTATTCACTTTCCGACCGCGATTGCCAACAGCGTGCTGGCGTACAGCCGTGAGTGGATCACGGGGCGAGTTAATGCGTGCACTGTGCTTACCCCCCCTTCTTGAGTGCTGGATACCGCCTGCGTTATTCGCGCCGTTCAACCTTGGAATCGGTCAACGCGCCCTCATAACCATCGCTATACCCAACATCCTCAAAGGGAAGGACAAACCATGACCAGTCAAACCGAAACCGCCATCCTCGCCGGCGGCTGCTTCTGGGGCATGCAAGACTTGCTGCGGCGCTATCCGGGCGTGTTGCAAACACGGGTTGGCTACACCGGCGGCGATGTGCCGAACGCCACTTATCGCAATCACGGCAATCATGCTGAAGCCATCGAAATCGTTTTCGATCCTGCGGTGATCAGCTACCGGCAGATCCTTGAGTTTTTCTTTCAGATACACGACCCCAGCACACCCAACCGTCAAGGCAATGATCGTGGCCCCAGCTATCGCTCGGCGATCTATTACCTCAGCGAACAGCAACGCGACATCGCCGAGGACACCGTTGCCGATGTCGATGCCTCACAGCTATGGCCTGGCCGCGTGGTGACCGAAATCGCACCGGCGGGGCCGTTCTGGGAAGCAGAACCGGAGCACCAGGATTATCTGGAACGCATCCCGAATGGCTACACCTGCCACTTCATTCGTCCGAACTGGAAACTGCCCAAGCGTGCCTGAGAACCAGTCTCACGTTGCCATCGTGCTCGCAATCGACTCAATTGACGTCCGACGCCTTCGCGTCGGGCCAAGGGCGCTTTTAAAAGACGAACGTCATCAGTGCGTTGAACACCAGCGCCGCGACAAAGCCCAGAGGTGCCGCGCGAAACAGGAGATGCTGAAACAGCGAAGCGCGGCTCTGCTCCGTGGGGCACGAGCCGAGGATCAGGCTACCACCCGAGGAAAACGGCGAGATAGAGGTCGCTTGGGCGCCCACGACGATGGCAACGAACAGGATCATCGGATCGAGCCCCAGCGTCGAAGCAATCGGCGGCACCATCGGGAACAGCGCTGGCGTCACGACCCCCAGCGTGCTGGAGAACAGCGACATGAAAGCCGCCACGATGCCGAAGACGATCGGCACCATGATCGGCGGGATGCTACTGCCCATCCACGAGGCCAGCACGTCGATGGTCCCGGCCTTGATCGCAACCGAAATCAGCATGCCCACGCCGCAAATCATGATCAACGTTCCCCAAGGCACCGTCGCCATGACCTTGCGCTCGTCACCCAGTTTGAGCAGCAGCGCAATCACTGAGAACAGACTGGCGATCAGCCCGATGTCCATCTTCGAATTGATAAAGCTCACGGTCGCGTTGGCCGGGAAAACGATATGCGCGATGGGCGCGGCCAGTACGATCGCCATCATCGCCAGCGTCAGCCAAAGCGTGGTTTTCTGCTCTCGATTCAACGGCGTAGGCTCGGTTACTAAATAAGCGCTGGCTTTCATCGCCTTGCCATGGCCCGTGAGGAACACCAAAGCTGAAATCACCAGAAGGGGTATCACCAACGTGCTGGCGAAGATCGCTGCTGAGTTGATGAACGCGTCATTTTCCGCGATCCCCGCGTTGACCATCAGTCCACGGAAGATGATGCCGCTCTGGCTCGAGACGAAATTGGCCCCGCTCAAGGCGCCGTAGTTTACCGCCATGCCGCCAATGATCAGGCTCATGCCTGTGCGTTCGCAGAGCAGCAACGTGATCGGCGCCATGAATGCCAGCACCGTGTAATAACCCGCGCCCATCCCTGAAATGACGGTCGCGGTGAAGAAGACCGCAAACGGCAACAGTTGCGGCATCGACCGGCTGCGATAAATCAGGTGCTCAGCGAGTTTTTCAAGGGTGCCGTTGACCGTGGCGAAGCTGTAGAACAGGCAAACCGAGAAAATAATGAAGAAAATCTTCAGCGGCCACATGCCGATGACTTCCGACGGGCTGAGGCCCATGCCGTAACAGCCGATCAGGTAGGCAAACGCGATGGCGAACAGACCGATATTGATCTTGGTTTTGTAACCAAGGGCGACGGCGACAACGATTGCCGCGACGACGAGCAGGCTCATCATGATGGAAGTCCTATTGTTGTTATTGATTGTTTAGCGGGAAACGTTGAATCCGAACAGCGTTGCCGGATTTTCCTTCAACACTTGGGCGCGCTCGCCCGCATCCGGCAGCAACCTTTCGATGAAGGCCACCTGCTGGTCATAGCTCGTTTGATCTTCGAACTGGGTGTTGGGCCAGTCGCTGCCCCAGAGGAGTCGCTGGATGCCACCGCTCGCCTCGCGCAGCAGTGCCAGCACTTGCGTTGCCTGGGCCAGATCGGATTGGCTACGGTAGGGAGCGGACAACTTGAGCCATACGTGCGTGTCTGCCAGCAGTGCGAGAAAAGCCGTATGAGCGGGATTTTCAAGATCGATGCCACCTGTCGGCAGGCCAAAGTGGTCAATCACAACCGTCACGCCGCACGCCCTGATGACGGGCACGATCAGCGCCAGATCATCGATGCCCCGCTGAACCTCCACCTGCCAGCCGCGCCGTGCCAAACGCACGAACAGCGCAACCCAAGCAGGACTGCTGTAGTCGGCCAGTGTCTTGCCAATCAGGTTCAGACGGATGCCCACCACACCGGCCTCGGCCAATTCATCCAATCGACTTTCGCTGACATCAGCGTCGACGACCGCCACAGCACGCAGGCGTTTTGGATAGCGGCGTAACGCGTCAAGCATGAAGTGATTGTCGGTGCCCAAAAAGCTGGGCTGAATCAACACGCCGTGTGACAAGCCATTGCGATCAAGATGGCCCAGATATTCCTCAACCAAAGCATCGTAATGCGGGCTGTAGCGACGGTTGGCAACCATCGCCAGGTCCTGGCGGAAGATGTGGGCGTGGGTGTCCACACCACGGAGGGCAGGCGCATGAAGACTGGTCATAAACAGATAACCCTGAGCGTTTGTTGTTATGGCTAACAATCTGCAGCGTTCGTGAGATCGGGCCATGAGGCCCAAGCGACGGTTGGCGGCAGATTCATATAAATACATCTATTCATATATATGACTGCACCACCATATATTCAGCGCTAGATATCTGTCAAACGACTTGTTGGTGATACAGTAGCGGCGCCTGCCAGAATGGACTGCCCCAAAAATGAACGCCTCGACACTCGGATACGACGAGCGCTTGCCGCTTTATCAGCGCCTGCGAGAAGAAATGCTCGCCAAGATCGCCGCTGGCGAATGGACGCCAGGGGCGCCCATTCCCACCGAAGCGGAGCTGACCAAACACTACGGTGTCGCGATCGGCACGGTGCGCAAGGCTGTGGAAACGCTGGTCAATGAAGGCCTGCTCCTGCGCAGCCAGGGCCGCGGCACCTTCGTGCGCCGACCTAATTTCGACGCCTCGCTGGCGCGCTTCTTTCGGCAGGTGAATGCCAGCGGCGGACGCGAAATACCCACCAGTCGCATCCTTGCCAAAACGCTGCAAAAACCATCGCTGGCCGTGGCCAATGCGCTAAAGCTGCAAGACGGCGAGCAAGTCGTGAGCATGGAACGCCTTCGGATGGTCGAAGGCCGCACACTGTTTCACGAAGACATCTGGCTACCCGCCACACGTTTTGGCGCATTGCTGAGCATGGATTCCGAAAGTTTCGGCGAGCTGCTCTACCCTTTGTATGAAACCCAGTGCGGCCAATGCATCGCCTCGGCAAGCGAGACGCTGACGGTGGGGGAAGCCGACCCGGCCATGGCCACAATCCTCTCGATCAAGGAAGGCTCCCCGGTCGTCACCATCGAACGCACTGCATTGGGGTATGACCGCAGCCCACTCGAATACCGAATTTCCCGGGCGGCGGCGGAAGGCTTCAGGTACCAGATCGATATTTCTTGAGGCGTTGGGTGAGGCGCAGCAAGCGAATCGCCCGGTAGCGCCCAGCCGTTGCGAACCGTTGAAGGTGCTGCGCGTCTTCCCGCGCCGCCAGCAGCTAAACCAGAACGTTGAGCAGTTGAACCGGTGTCAGCTTCGTCACCATCATCAGCACAATCACGAACATCCCGGCAAAACCGGCAACGCCCATCCAGAACCACCTTCTGTAAACGGCTCGGTAGTTTTCATCGAGCCCCTTCCCGGCCTCCCCCGCGCTCGACGCCATCGCGCAAAGCTTTTTCTGCAAGAGCAAAACCGGCAACCAAAGCGCCCCGACGCAAAAGAAGATGATCAACGAAGTCGCCACCCACTCCGTGGTCATGGGCAGGCCCGAGAGTTTCATCAGAAAAAAGCCTGTGATGATTTGCACCAAACCGGCCGGCGTGGTGATCCAGGTGTCGAAGCGCACCACCATGCGGGCGACGTGTGCGATCACCAACGGGTTGGCCGTACGGCTGGCGGCGATCAAATACAGGTAGGAACCCATGCCGAACCCGAACAGGAAAATCGCCGCGATGACGTGCAGGTACTTCAGGCCCAGATAGAGCATGCTCAGCGCGGCCCTTTGGAGAAGTTCACGACCAGGCGCAGATTGTCCGGATCGTTGATGGCCGCCATGTATTCATCGACGCTGATTTCGCCGACGCAAGGCCGGGCACCGGATTGCGGCACATAGCCTTGGGCCATTTTCATCGCCAGCGCCACGGCCGCGCAGCTGGGGATTTGCGGACCTTTGTCATTCAGGGCTGTCAGTTGCGCAGTCATCGCCAGCGGCAAGCCATCAACATCGAGCCCGTGAACGTCGATGTACATGGCGCTTTTACCGTCGCCGAAACGTTCGAATCGCACGCCCAGACGATGCAAGCGCGCAGCCCAGCGAACGTGGTCGCGAACCAGCCCGATCTTCAGCGCCTGCGCCAGCAGGCCGTTGGCGATACCGCCTAGCTTCAACCCCGCGCCGGCCTTGAAGCTCAGAGTGTGCGCGCCATAGCGGCTGGCGAAAATATCCATGTCCGGCACATCGACATTGGCCAGCAAGCGAGTGCCCAGTGGCGGCATTTTGCGCAGGGTCAGATCCTGCCAGCCCGGCACCTCATGCACCTTGCCGTTCCTGAGTTGCTTGATGGGTTTGCCGGCGTAGGCCAGCACACCTTCGATCGTCGACAGCCCCGGCATCTTCGCCGAGGACGAGATGCCATGCTCAATCGAGTCGATGCGTGAGAAGTGATGGCGCTGCTGATCAATGATCGCCGACGACAACGTCGGCACCGAGCTGCAGCCGCTAAGAACAGCCACGCCCGCGGCTTTCGCCCGCGCATCGAGGACGCCCACGCCATTGACGAAAGTCCGACAGTCAGCAAGGTCGCAGTAACTCACCCCAGCCGCTATACAGCTCTCGGCGACCGCATACGATTGCCCCTGAAACGGGCCTGCGGTGTGGACGACCAACTGGATGTTCATCGAGCGCAACGCCGGACTGAACGCGCTGCCCATGGCATCGCCGCACCAGCCTTCGCAGACGTTAAGCGACTGGCTATTCAACTCATCGACCTTGCGCTGTAACTTGTGCTGATCACGCCCCGAAAGCACCAGCTCGACGCCCGGCATCAGCGCCAGATGCTTGCAAACGATGCTACCGAAGTTGCCGTAGCCCCCCACCACCATCACCCTGAACGGCATTCAATTCTTCCCTAACTGACAGGCTGTATTCAGCCATTGACGGAGACTCATCCAGCGGCGGGAAGAATATAGCGCCGAGCGTCAGCAAGCCAATCAACAAATCCAGGGGGCTGGCCCGTCAGCAAGCAGATCTCTGCGGTGAGGTCGCAAATTAAATGAACCCACCACGCCACACGCCCCCTAACAAAGACCATCAGGAGGTAGCCAATGCAAAATGAAATCGTATGGATCGTACTGGCGGCAGTTCTTCTGCTCATCGAGCTTTGGGCCATCAACCGGGTACGCAAAAGCGAGGGGAAGTCCAATAACAAGGGGGTATGGATTGTGTTGATCGTATTTGTGCCGCTGTTCGGGCTGATTGCCTGGGCGATCGCAGGCCCCAAACATATCAGCCAGGACACCGCGTCACATCCCGGTCGCTAAAAAGCACTGTGTGAGCTTCGCGTTTAAAAACTTCGCGGTCTTCAGGCCGATACTGTCAAATTCCGCCAGGCGTTTCTCGAACGCCTGGTGTCGACTTCGAGGTAATCGGTAGGGGCAGTCCTCAGGATCTGTTCGATGCTCAGCTTGATGTACGCGAATTGCTTCGCGCCCAGGACAAAACTGAATGGGTAATCATCTCGACAGGCATGTTCACCAGCTTCCTTTTTGAGCCTGTATTCGAAGTGGTTGACTTGGAAAACGATTCCGTGAACGCGCTAGACAGTCTTGAGAACAGCGTGACGCTCACGACGCCATACGACATTGGTGCGCTGACAGCGGCAATCGTTTTCTTCGAACCTCGCTTGCGCAACCAGATCGTGTATCTATCGGGAGACACGGTGACGTACGCAGAGGTTGCGGGTCTCCTTGAACGTGTACTGGGGCGCCCGTTCAAACGTAACGTGTGGACTGTTGCGTACCTGATCCGGGAATTGGAGAAAGATCCGACTCACCACATCAAGAAGTACCGTGCTGTGTTTGCCCAAGGCAGAGGTGTGGCTTGGCCGAAAGCGGGCACTTTCAACGAGCAGCAGTCGATTGAGGTAACGACCGCCGAGCATTGGGTTCGGAAAAACCTCGCAAACATCTGAACGCAAAAGCAACGCAACCTTCTGCCTCACAATCTGGCGCACCAAGCGCCCAAGGTTGTGAGTGGCTGCTCAGGTCGAATGCAAACAGCACGGCACCCACTCAACTCACCAGCAAGGCTTCATGGACATTGATGACGGGGATAGCTGTGTCTACGCGTTGGCGGTCGAGCCAGCCTCTGGTTCTAACCACATCAAATATTTGCCCCTGTTCAATCAACGCCAACAAGAGCTCGTCGGCCACTCGATATCGCCCGCAGTCGGGGCAATCTCTTTCCTCCCACGGGCCGTGACAGTGAATCCGCTCGGCGGCGCCTGCACACACAAGACAGCTCATCGCACTTACCTTTTATAGTTTTAATCGGCCAGACCGGGTTGATGCGGTCGATGGCCGGTCGACCGGCATAAACCCGCAAAGTTCTTCGCGCTGACGTTTTCAATACAAACACGTCGCATTTGTCGTGCCATGAGACCTGTATGAGAGCGTTGAGGGTGAGCTGCAAAAGAGATGTGGCCACGAGTAACATGGTCGCTTATTGCTAAAAAGCCATTGCTGAGTACACGGAGTCATCCACATGGAAGTCATCAATCAATTGCAACCTATCGAATGTGCCGACATGCTGGACATTCGACGCGAGATCGACAGTCTGGACCACGCCGTAATCAAGCTGTTGGGCAAGCGTTTCCAGTACGTACTGGCAGCCTCGAAATTCAAGACTTCAGCAACATCCGTGCGTGCGCCGGATCGCTTCAAAGCCATGCTCGCAACGCGCCGTGAGTGGGCGCAGACCGAAGGTCTGAATCCGGACGCCATCGAGAAAATGTACAGCGATCTGGTGAATCACTTCATTGCCCAAGAGATGGCGCATTGGGCGGTGCATCAATCCACGTCCTCAGTTGAGAATTGAGGCGTGGGCACAGCGTTTGAAGACCGACCAGTGATATTTGTCTTAACGATTTTGATCAGGAGCCTCACCCATCATGGATGAAACCATCACCTATCGAACCGCAACTGCCGACGATGCGTTGACCCTGTGCGAGTTGGGCCAATTGCTTAACGCCGTGCACCACGCTGGGCGCCCCGACATATATGCGGCGGCTACCGACGATGTTTCCCGCGACCTGCCGCACTGGTCAGGCGTTTTCGAAAAACCGGATCATGTAGCCTTCATCGCCCATGTGGGTGATCAGGCCGCAGCATTCATTACGGCCAACCTGTCGGCGAGCTCCGGGCCGCTGATGCAGCGGCAGAATGTGGTTCGTATCGGCTCGGTGTGCGTCGCCGAGCCGTTTTCGGGCAAAGGGATTGGTCGTGCGCTGATGCAACTCGTCAAGGACTGGGCCGTTGAGCATGATGCTCAGGATTTGCGCCTGACGGTTTGGCCGTTCAATGAGCGCGCTGCGCGTATGTATGCCGAGTTCGGATTCGAGCAACGCGCCGTCGAGATGGGAATGCGGCTGGTATGAGCAGGCAAGCCCGACTCATAATGATCGTCCTCGGCTGGCTGGTCGGCAAAAGCGTTGAGCATTCTTGATGGCACCGCTGACATTGGGATGATCCAAACCTGCGTCGGCGACCAGCTAAACCGATCGGCCCGGCGGGTATCCGCGGGGCGATGTCATATGTGTCATGGAACGCAAACACCTGAATCGTAGACAGACGACTGTCTTGCAGAACTAACAACCCGAGTAAAAACATGAATCGTCAGAAAAAACTGAAGCAGTTGTTCAAGGAAAAGGCCAAAAAAGCCAGTGCCAAACTGGCCCCGAAAAAGCCGAAATACATCAGCAAGGCTGACCGGGCGAAGCTTGAGGCTCAAGCGGGTTCTGACTCGGTGGCTTGCTCTGAGAGCTGATCAAGGTTCAAGGCATAAAGCACTCACCTGGGGCATCGTCAATGTAATGGCTGTTTTCATGCTTGATACCCACTGAGCAGCGCGCATACGGATAGGGGTTCGAATGCAATGCTCAGCGTGGAGTAACTGTCAGTTTGACCGGCACCGACCATTCCAGGGTTTGCCCGTTTTCGATTGACTCGGTATTCACTCCGTAAAGTGTACTCGCACCATTTTTCTCCCTTGCTGCAAGCCCACCCTAAGGTCAGCGCCGACCGAACGGTGGCGCTGACCAGGATGTGGTCTCACCGAACCAGTTCGATCTCGCTCGGCCGCCACTCTTTGGTGAAGAACGGCTCAAGCGGACTGTAGAGGCGCAAGATCGTGAACCAGCCTTTGTCGGGCATGGTCTGGATCCAGTTGCCGGCCTTGGCCTCTGCAGGCTGGGAGGGGCCGAAATAGAGGGTCGTGGTCCCATCGGCGTTTTCCGTGGCTGCCGGCGTAGGATAAGTCTGGCTGCCTGCACGCGGATAGCGCTGCGGAGTCTGGAGCATGGATCGCGTCTGGTTGTCGTAAACAGTGAATGACCAGAATTTTGCCGCAGGAATCTTCGGTGGCAGGGTTACCTTGTAGGTCTTGCCACCTTCGAAAGGATTTTTTTCGGCATCCGTAAAACCCATGAGGTACTGCGAGCCCGCGTTAGGCAACCGCATAATCATGCCCGGAGAATCCATGGTGTAGCCGTAATAGAACGCCGCACGGGAATCGAGTGTCCGTGCGCCGGTTGGCGGGAATGGTTTGAAAAAGCCGTCCTTGGTAATCATCGGCGGCGGAGTCTCGAAGTTATAGCCACCCTGCCACAACATGTTGGCCCACATTGAATTTGGATAGTAGGCCCAACCGGGATAGTCGGCACCACTCCAGTTTAGCGACCGCCCCGCTGCGTTGCCCACCGCCGCTGCGTCGGTCAGGATACTTTTCATCCGGGCATCGGGATTGAAGGGGTGACCTTTGGCGATGCCAATGGCAGCCAGTTGGCCAAGCAGTTCCGGATCGAACGAGGTTGCCGGTTCCAGTTGCACAAGCTTGTCGAGCATCTGGAAATAGGAAAAATCGTTTGGTGGAATGGTATTGAACGACTTGTCACTCCCTTCAACGAACTTCGTTGGAGGAACAGGCGGGTTGTCCTCAGCGCCAATGCTGTGAAAGCCCTCACGAATCGCATAGGCCGAGGCGCCCGAGAAACTGTTCATGAACGCGTCTATGCCGCGAGTGAACGCCAGGGTGCCGTAGACATCTTGTGTGGTTTTCTCGGTCGGAGCGCCATCCTTGAACTCCAACACACCGATACGCGTCTCCATGCGATCAGGCGTAGTAATGGATGGGGGGATTTCGCCGCCAGCTTGCACCATGGTGGACAGAGTATCGCTAATGAGACGAAAGCCGACAACACGGTTTTTGGTTTGAGAGATTGCGTCATAGTGCTTTCCTTGTTTATGACAAATGCATTAACTACTCAAACTGAGGGACTAATGGCTCAGCGATTTCTCTCAGAGCATACTCAGTCACAATCGTTGCGTTCTGGTCATATATGAGTGGAACCTGCCTGGTTCACCCGGATGACCCACAACAAATATTGCGCACATTGTCGAAGCAGCATAGTCCGTTTAATTGGTTATTCCAGCACACCCAGCCTAGATGCATATTTGCCATCGTTCATCGTCCAACAAACAATAGTTGAAGCTGGACGCACTTAAGAAAGTGCACAAATGGACAATGTCGAATCATCAGCGATACGTCACTTCGCCTTAATTACCCGGTTGGGCGGATGGGTGACATGCCTGTCGATCAGACCAAACCCCTGTCCGGCTGTCGTATGTCGGGCGAGTTCGATAACGCCTGGATTCAAGCTCTTTCAACCAACATGACCTGACGTTACTGATCAAAAGAACCTGGCGTAACACCTCACCCCAAAGGAGTACTGCTACGTGAACTTTTCTCATAAGGCGATAGTGGGTGCAGCACTGGGCAGCTCAGCAATAGTTAATCTGAGAACACTTGCACTGGAAGTGACGACAACGATGCCTGACAGCAAAGGCATTGTTGTCGCTTGCCGGCTCTGAGAGTCAGTGAGGTCAACTCATCTCTGGGGCCAGATGACTCATGAACGTAAGATTTTCAATCGCGTGCATATATTCAGAGAATCTCGGATCTCCATCGCTGAACGCCTTTGCCACTTTCTGGGCGTTTTCAAGACTGTCCCACATGGCTAAGTCCGCGAAGATTCGGTCGTCGTTCATGGGGCAGTAGGCACGGTATTCGATCAAACCCGGGAAAGTCTTTAACGTTTCACGAAGCCCTTCGCGTAGCACAGGCACTTGCGCAACGCATTCCTGTTTGACCTTGAAAATGGCTAATTCGAGTACATGAGATGAATGCTGCATAGGGATGACCTGCTGTGTGTTAGGAGGTCCCAATTATCAGTAGCTCATACTGACAGCGTAGTGTCAGTCGTGCTGATCGCTTTCCACTGGTTTGCCTGATGCTTCATATACGTCTGGAGATCAAGGGCCTGATTGTCAGGTGTAGGTTGTTCGGCAATAGCGATGGAGGCGATGCGATCGACCCGAAAATCGCGGTAAGCCGCCTTGGTACTGCACCAACTTCCAACCGTCCATTTCCCTCCCCAGTAAAAAAGGCCAAGGGGAGAAATAAGACGTTGCGAAACCACTCCATCCAGTCGGGTATAAATTATTCTCAGCGCCTGAGTGTTTTCGATGGCATTTCGAAGGATTGCCAGGTGGCGACGCGTCAAAGCGGGTGTTGTTCCTAGTGCCCTGATTTTTGCCGAACCGGGGTCGACCTTGTGCTGGACTACGCAAGCGGAGATTTTGCTCAACAGCATTCTTGCCGCAGCACCTAGATCGTCATCGGCGGAAGCTGAAAGCATTTCCATCCCGAGTATCAGTGCGTCCAGTTCGAGCTTGTTCAACGCTAAAGGCGGCATCTCAAAATCGGCATCCAAGGCATAGCCCACGCCAGCAGTACCGTAGATGGGGATGCCACTGAAGGAGAGGTCGTCGATGTATCGATAGATTGAGCGAACGGAAACGCCGATTCGGCTAGCCAGTCGTTCAGCAGAGATTGGCTGATGGACACGAATCAGATTGACCAATTGAAACAAGCGATCAGCTTTACGCATCAGGTGTGCTCGACGGAGTACCCTGCGCAAGTTCAATAGCCGCCTGAATGGCGGCCCGGGCTTGAGGGCTGTTCTTCCAGCAAGTCGATCCCGTTGCTGCCGATGCCTGAGCGACGATGTCACAAACATTGGCTTTGCTGAGCGCCGCCAGCGAGTCAATACCCATCTGCTCAAGGCGAGCAATAACGGCCGGCCCCACGCCCCTCAGGGCCAGTAACGCATTATGTTCCGTCAGTGGAAATGGCATCCGTAAACTCCTGTTATCGGCCAATGAGGCAACCAGAGTTTGCCCGACGAGAGTTGGCATCTCAATAGATGGGCACCCTCGCCACGGCGCTTACCACCCCATCCCAGTATTCATCCAGCTTTACCCGTCAACCAAGCCCCCCAGAACAGACTGCTGAAAAACCGCGTAGCCTCGCCAAAGCCGGCCTCATGCAACAGCGCCTGAACCGCCGCCTCGGAATGCGGCGGGTCTGCCCCCTGAAGAATCTTGCCAAGCTTGGCCCTCACCTCCTCCGCGCTGGCACCCTGCTGCCGCCAACGCTGCCCCCATGCCGCCAGTAATAGAGGTTGGCTGGCGTAGGCGTAATGGTTGCCTGCCACGATCAGTGGCGCGCCCGGTTTCAAGCGAGCTTCAATTGATCGCAGGATTGCTCTCTTTGGCTCATCGCCCTTCAGATGATGAAGCACGCCAATCAACGTCGCCGCGTCGAACAACTGATCGGCCGGCAAGTCATCGACATGCCCGAGATGCACTTGCGTTCTGTGCAGCAAATCGTTGGCCTGCAAATGCTGCATCGCGGCTTCGAGCATTGGTTCGGAAGGATCAACCGCCATGAAACGCCAGTGCGGCTCCAGCGCAGCCATCGCAATGATTTCCTGCGCCGTACCGCCAGCGCCTACGACCAATACGTTTGCCGCGTGTGAATGACCAAGACTCGCTGCCAACATGCATGCCGCCAAATCGTGGCAGGCGTCGTAGCCGGCCAGCGCGATTCGACTTTGCTTGGCGTATTCGTTGGCGCGAGAAGTGTCGAATTTTTCGGCAGGGGTGGGAGCTGATGGGTTCAACGGACGATTCTCCTTGTCTTTGGGGCAAGGTACGCCTTGAACTCGACTAAGAAAAATTCGTTAATTTTATGTGCTGCATTCCTGTCGGGAATGCAGATTGGGTGCAGCTACCGGAGAACCTGCGCGTAAACGGACAGCTCACGTTCAATAAGTCGGTCCACATCGTAGAGGCAGCATTGGCGGGACTTGGCATTGCCTACCTGCCCGAGGAGGAATTTGAGCCCCATCTTCAGGAAGGCCGACTCATGCGCGTCCTGGAAGACTGGTGCACCCCGTTCGCGGGCTACTCTTTGTATTACCCCAGCCGACGCCAGCCCTCCCCGGCATTTACGCTGGTTTCCAATGCACTGCGCGAGACGTTTAACGGTTGAAAATTGCACAATCGCGTGAATAATTCGCAGCCGTTCAATATCAAGCGCTTCACTCATGGCTTACAAATCCTGCATGCAGGCTGGTAGCCGGATGGCTTGCAAACACCCTCCTTGCGCCACGGTACCTGCACGCCGGATTGGAATGCCGTTTCGATAGAGCGTCGGCTGTCTGCTTTAGGGTGGACTATCAGAATCTATTCATCAGATATCAGTTATCCATGTCCACGCTTAGCGAAGAGAGCCGTCAGATCGTAGCTTCTCTGACGCGCCGCGTTGGTCCCAACGCTGACATTGCACAGATCGCCCATACGATCACATTAACCTTGCGGGATATGGACGCTGCCCTCACGCCCATTATCGGCCAGCAAGGGGTAATTGCGCTTTATCGTCGCAGCCTCCATCTGAGTATCTCCACCCATTCGCGTCTGGCCGGCACCTACGACAGTGTGCAGACCATGGACCTGACAGCCCTCAAGGCCGTACTTGTCGAGCAAACGAAAGCCGATGCACTGTTTTTTGGTGAAGTGTTGCTGACGACGTTTTACGCGCTGCTGACCACGTTGATCGGGCCTTCGCTCACCGCACGATTGCTTCGTGGCGTGTGGGAACCTTCTTTGAGCGACACCCCCCTCGCAGGAAAATTCGCCATGAGCACCAAAGTGACTATCAACCGCCTGGCCACCGGTGTGCCAGGACTGGACGAGGTGCTGGGCGGAGGTTTGCCGGAGTTTTCGTTCAACCTGATCGCCGGCCCGCCGGGATGCGGCAAGACCACACTGGCGCACCAGATGATGTTTGCCCTGGCGCCCCCCGAACGCCCGGCGCTGTTCTTTACGGTGCTCGGCGAACCGCCGCTGAAAATGCTGCGTTATCAGCAGCAATTCGATTTTTTTGACAACGAGGCGATTAACCACTCGATTCGTTACGTCAACCTGGCCGCTGACACCCTGGCTGGCAATCTGGATGAAGTGCTGCGGCGCATCGTCAGCGAGGTGGAGACCCACTCCCCGGCGCTGGTGTTCGTCGACTCGTTTCGCTCCGTAGTGCTGGCCAGCCAGACTCAGGACAACCCGAACAACAACCTGCCGCAGTTCGTTCAGCAATTGGGCATGTTGATGACCACCTGGCAGGCGACCACCTTCCTGATCGGCGAATACTTCACCGAAACCGACACCAACCCGATTTTTACCGTAGCCGATGGGCTTATCTGGCTGCGCCAAAGCGTTCAGCGCAACTCCATGGTGCGCAAGATGGAAATCATGAAGATGCGCGGCCAACCGACATTGCCCGGTTTGCACACGTTTCGCATCGCAACGTCGGGGATCAAGGTCTTCGCACCTGCGGCACTCAACCCGGTTGAGGCGCCACTGGAGTTTCCGATCAAGCGCCTGAAAATGGGCGTTCCGGCGCTCGACGAGATGTTAGGTGGCGGCCTGCCCCGTGGCTATTCGTTGCTGGTCGCCGGGCCATCGGGCTCGGGCAAAAGCATTCTGGCCGGGACCTTCCTCGCTGAAGGCGCGCGTAATGGCGAAACCGGCGTGATCGCAGTGTTCGAACAACGGCCCAACCACTCCCAGAACGCCACTCTTGTGGACCTGATCCGCAATGGAAAAGTCGGCCTGGTGGACAGCCGCGCCCCGGACCTGTCCATCGACGAAATCGTGCACTTGTTGTTGAGTGAGATCAGTCGACTGAAGGCGTCCCGCGTGGTCATCGACTCGCTGTCGGGTTTCGAACTGGCACTCGCACCGACCTTCCGCGAGGACTTTCGCGAGTCGCTCTCGCGCATGGTCACTGCGCTGACCAGCGTCGGGGTCAGCGTGTTGCTGACTTCAGAACTGGAAGACCGCTACACCGACCTGCGTTTCAGCCCTTACGGCACGGCATTTCTCACCGACGCGATCATCGTCCAGCGCTACATTGAAGTTGAGAGTCGCTTGCTGCGCATCATGGCCGTGGTCAAGGTCAGGGCCAGTGCACACTCCGATGAACTGCGCCAGTATCAGATCGACGATAACGGCTTGCACATCGGCGCCAAGCTGCCAGATCAGGAAGGCCTGCTTGGAGGCCGGCCAACCCGTCAGCGTCTTGGCAAAGACGAGGGATGAGCGAACTATCATGAACGAGGCCAACGGCAAGAACGAACAAGCGTTGGGCACGGCGGCTCGCGAACTGTTCCTGCTCGGCCAGAAAACCGTCAAAGCACGAGCAGTGCTGGCGGCGCTGAACAAAGAGCTGAGCGAAGCCAATACCCAGCGTGCCGATAGTCGGCAAATCGAGCAACTGATCGAGGCCAATCAACAATTGGTTCTGGCCATTCTTACGGCACAGTCGGATGCGGAAAAACCCCAGCACACCGCCGAAGAACAGCAGCGCTATCTGGAAATGCGCGAAGCCAACGAACAGTTGGTGCTCGCCGTCCTCAGCGCGCAACACCTGCAAGCCTCGGCCGAACAAAGCCTGGCCCAGCAACGCAACACCCTCACGCTGGTGGCGCATGAACTGCGTAATCCGCTGACCCCCATCAGTATGATCGCCGGTCGATTGGTGAGGGTGCCGAGTGAGGAGTTGCCGCGAATGCAGGCGCTGATCGAAGGTCAGGTGCAGCATATGTCTCGATTGGTAGAAGACTTACTCGACGTATCGCGCGCTAGTACCGGGAAGTTTCGTCTTGATCGCTGCAGTGTCGACATGACTCAGACCATCCATGAGGCCATTGAAATCTGTCGCCCGGTCATGCTCGCTAACGAATTGCATTTCAGCGCGCAGTTGCCTGAATACGCGTTGATGGTCGATGGCGATCCGGTGCGGCTTTCTCAGATTCTCGGCAACCTGTTAGGCAATGCTGCCAAGTACACACCAGCCGGTGGCAACGTCACACTCTCGGTCACGGCCGAAGATAATCTAATGCGACTTTGTATCTGCGATACGGGGATTGGCATTTCTTCCAAGGCGCTGCCTTTTATCTTCGAACCCTTTGTTCAGGACGTTCACGCCATCGGCTTCAACGGGGCCGGCCTCGGTATCGGCCTGACGGTGGTACGGGAGTTAGTCGAAGTTCACGGTGGCACAGTAACGGCCTTTAGCAAAGGTGATGGAAAGGGGAGCAAGTTTGTAGTGACGCTAGCGCTCGTGAACTGTGCAGCAGAGCCCACCCTGAAAGCCCCCGCTCAACACTAACGGCGCCGATGCTAGAAAAGACTCTCCCCGTACGCCATCAAGGCTACAAAACCTAGCGCCGTAACCTACGACTACGCCAGGAACCGCCGGTTTGTGCACCTGGAGAGCGGCTTCTATCGTTCGTCGCTCACTCAAAACAGTGTTCGAGTTTGTTAGCTAAGCCTCTGCAACCTCTACCCTGTTGCGTCCCGCTGACTTGCCTTCATAGAGCGCGTAATCGGCCCGTGCAATGGCGTCGCTGAGCGCCTCCTCAGCGCGGTATTGAGTGATGCCGATGGACAGAGTAACGCTGACCTTTTGGCCATTACTGTAAATCTCCAATGCCTGGACCGCCTTGCGTGTGCGCTCCGCGCTATCAGTGGCATGGCTAAAATCCGTGTCCGGCAATATGACAAGAAACTCTTCGCCCCCCCAGCGGCCGATAAAGTCTTGCTCACGCATTGAACATTTGAACAATTGACTCACTGCTTCGAGTACGCGATCACCGGCATCGTGACCGTACAGATCATTGACCTGCTTGAAGTGATCTATGTCCATCAACATCAAGGTGAGATTGCTGGGGCGTCTATGGTGCCGTGCCAAAATTTTCTCGGCCAACTCAATCATGTGCCGACGGTTGAACAGGCCGGTCAATGAGTCCGTCGTTGCCATACGCGCAAGACTTTTATGCGCACGGGTGACCGTGACCACATAGAACAGCGCAAGATAACTGAACATGCAGAACACGACTGTCAGATTGAAAATATGCACACCCAACAGGGCATTGGAGGAGATCGGTTGCAGAGGACTGACGAACCACATCAGTACATCCAGGCTTACGTAGTAAACCCACAACCAACCGGCGTATACCCAGGCGCTACGGGCGCGCATGCTAACGAACAGGGCCGGAATAAACATCAGCAAGAAATAGTGAAAACCACTTCCCCAGCCAACCAGGACCGTCCCCAGCCCGGCGTGCACAAGCACTTCAATGCGAATGAGTAGAACGGCCAACCGATTTCGTCGCTGCTTGAACGCGCGATAGGCGTAGACATACATGGCCACGCTGACCACGTTTATCCAGGCCAGAATGGGAGAGCCAAGAATGAGGAAAATGAAAAAGAAGGCAACATCCACGCTGCCTGCCAACTGACAGCAACGCATGGAAAGCTGCCAGAATTCTGGCCGAGCGTCGTGTCTGGTTGGGTCTTGCGAGGGTGTCCCTTGCATCGAACCGGCTACCTCTATGTCCGGGTATAAATCCGGTTTTCAGGTTGACTGCCTCACAACAGCAAATGAGGCGTTAAAAGGCTTCGTGGGGCGCTGGACTGAAGGTACGAGGCTATGCATCAGCTGTCTAGTGGCTACTGGCCGCTTTATTGAAGAGGATGGTCATTCGGAGTTTCTTTAGCCTGAATCGCTCTTCGTTCCGCAGACAGGCGTAAACGTCGGTTTTTGTTTGATATCGCTCGTGCGTGTCCGGTAGACAATCGGCACAAAAACGCCTCGAAGCCTCTATAAACAGCAAGACCGGTTTCAAACGCCGATCAGCCACTGATTACGCCCCGACGCCTTGGCACTATAGAGCGCCTTGTCTGCCACCTCGATCACCCTTTGCCAGTGATCCAGTTGCGATCCAGTGGCGGTCGCAATCCCGATACTCACGCTGACTCGTCCAGACGGGCTGGCGTTGTGCGGGATATTCTCCAATGCCAAGCGGTCGAGAATAAGTTGCGCAACCACCGTTGCGCCTTCTACGTCGGTGTCGGGCATGATGACGCCCATCTCTTCTCCGCCATAGCGTGCCGCGAGATCCGAAGGTCGTCTGACACACTCCTCGATAATTTTGCCGACGCTCTGCAGGCACACATCGCCGGCGACATGGCCGAACGAATCGTTGAACAGTTTGAAGTAGTCGATATCAATCATCAGCAAGGCCAGCGTCGTGCGCTCGCGTTGTGCGCGCCGTGCTTCCGAGGCAAGACTCTGATCAAAGCAGCGCCGATTTGCCAATCCGGTCAGGGCGTCCTTCATTGCGAGCAACTCAAGCTGACGATTCGATGAGAGCAACTGCTGTTGAGTCTCGCGCAACTGGTCTTCCGCCGTGGTTCGCCTTCGGATATCCACGATCAAAAACCAACCGATCAGACCGGTTAGCCCCAGCAGCCCCGTCACTACCACCCCTGACAGCAACGCCTCCGTTCGCCAGGCGGCGAGCGCTTCGTGTTTGCCAAGCGCAATGGTCGTGATCAGCGGCAGCCGGTCACTCTTGCGGAAGGCGTAGAGCCGCTCCACACCGTCCAGACTGGAAGTAAACGAGGCCGTGCCGACTGAACGATCAACGAGATACTTGGCATAGATGGGCGACTTGGAAAAGTTGCGCCCCATGTCCTGCTCGCGGAAGGGATAACGAACCAGCAACGTACCATCGGTATAGGACAATCCGATGGCACCGTCCTGCCCCACATCGATCGTTCCAAACAGTCGAAGGAAGTTTTCAATGCCCAAGGTGACCGCCACCACGCCGGCAAATGCTCCATGCGCATCATTGAAGCGCCGGCTGACGGTGATCACCCACTCTTGATTAGAGCGGCTCTGGATGGGCGGGCCGATGAAGGTTTCTGGGGATGGATCGTCGCGGTGATGAATGAAATAGACCCGATCACGGCTGTTCGCCCCGAAGGGAATCGGCCCGTTGGAGGACATCAACCAGCGGCCCTGATTATCGTAGACCGTGATGCCACTGAGCTGTGGCATCAGGGGCTCCTGCCGGCTGATCAAGGCGCTGAGCCGTTCGATCTGTGCCGGGCCGCTGCCCTCCGTTTCCAGGCGCTCGACGAGCCCGAGCAAGAGCACCGAGCTTTGCCGGACAATGCCTTCGGAATAGGTGGCAAGCGCCTGCGTGAGGTTCAACCCATGGACGTCCACTTCTTTCAGTGCACGCTCTCGAGAAGCTAATACTTTCCAGACCGTCAGCGACGCCAGAGAACAGCCAATCACTAACAGCAACAGCACCACCAGGTGGGTATCACGCTTCACGTCACTACCTTATGGAAAGTCCATTTTTTTGCGTTCCAGCCACTATAGGCCATAGCGATGGCCTGCTTCGCGTGGGCAAGGATACAAGCAGCGATAGCTCGCTGCAGCAACAGATTATGCGGGCGGTGAAAGTACATCGCCGTGTCTGAACAGTGCACCTGTGAACCTTCTGGAAAAGGACGTTGACTGCCACCGGCCTTCTGATAAATCTTGCGCGCCGCCGTCAGGTTGCTCGTCGTCCACAAGGTGATGTTCTTGTAACCGATCTGCCGCGCAAACCGCAGACACTCTTCGACCAGTCGAGCGCCGATGCCCAGGCCCCGTGCGCTGGCGTCGATGTAGAGCATGCGCAATCGTGCGGTGGTTTCGTCTTCGCGAACGATGAACACCGAACCGATGACCCCGCCGTCCTTTTCCGCGATCCAGCAGCGCTCGGATTTGGGGTCGAAGTCGCGCAGGTAGTTGGCGACCACTTCAGCCACCAGCGTTTCGGCCTCTGAGCCTCTGCACAAATCGTCTAAACGCCTGCAGGCATTGCGGGTATTTTAGCGAACCACACCGTTATCAGTTGAACCCTGACCTCTGGAGCCTTCCGTGGAGAAACGCAACTGGATCGAGTTGTCCCAGGATGTCGATACCGGGATTGAATCGATCCGCGCCCATTTTCAGGGACATGCCTACGATCCACACTGGCTGGAGAGTGAGTTGCATGCCTACGGACGGCTGCTGGTGTTGTCACTGCTGTTTTTGTTGGTGTCGTTGCCGTGCATGACGTTTTGGGTGTTGCTGGGTGCAAGCAGTGCGCGGCTGTTCGGTTCAGCTCAGGCGTTCAAGCGTATGAACGCGCTGCTGGCTTTTTCGCTGCTGCTCTCGGCGTGGTTGACGATGTTGGTCTAATGCCCGGTCGTCTGGCGATATTGCCTCGGCGTAAACCCCGTCGATGCCTTGAACTGGCGGGTGAATGCGCTGTGATCGGTGTATCCGCACTGCAGCGCAACATCGGTGATTGGCAGGTCGGTATGGAGCAGGCGATGGGCATGTTCCAGCCGAACTTTCTGAATCATCTGTCGGGGCGTCAGATGGAAAACCCGTTTGCAGTAGCGCTCCAGTTGCGCAACTGAAATGCCAGCGATACGGGTCAGTTCGCCCAGCGTGACACGCCGATTGAAATGCCTGCGAATGTGTTCGTCGACAGCCGCCAGCCGCTGGAACGCCGGATGGGTTTCGCTGGCCGATTGCAGGTCCACCGAAATGCCTGCCAAGCCGATGATCTCGCCGTCACGGCTGTACAGCGGTTGCTTGTGGGTCAGGCACCAGCCCGGTTCGCGGCTGCCGTACAGGTGCAGTTCGAGCTGATCCTCAAGCACAAACCCCTCCTCCAGCACTTTGCGATCCTGCTCTGTGTAACCTGGCCCTAGCTGCGCCGGGAACACTTGCGCGCTGGTTTTGCCGAGCAGCGGGCGCAGATCCTTCAAGCCACAACGCTGCACCAGTGTGCGGTTGGCCAGCACGTAACGGGCCTGCACATCCTTGATGAAAATCGCCGCATTGGGGATCACGTCTAGCATTGGCAACAGTAGCGTCGCGCCGGCCAATAGCTCTTCAAGGGTTTGTGGACGGTTGCCGTCACCGCCCGGATTCAGGATCGAAAACGCGTTACGCATCAAATCTCTCTGCCCTGTTCGTGAGTGGGCCAAGTGCCCGCCATACGGCATTTGCGTGCAGATTGCAGCATCGTTCAAATCGTGTCGAGGCCCGCATTTCATCTGCGCCATTGTGCTGATTTCGTCATTGATCCCCGCGCAAAACATCAATCGCAGCCAACGCGATGAGTTCAAAGTCTGGCCCCAGTGACACCACAACTGCCTATCCAATAACTCACAAGAAGGCGATGCCATGTCAGGCCAAGGCAAGTTCAAAAAACAGCTTTCACTGATCGACCTCACATTTATCGGGCTCGGTGCGATTTTCGGTTCGGGCTGGTTGTTCGCAGCCAGCCATGTGTCCGCGATCGCCGGGCCAGCGGGGATTTTCTCCTGGCTGCTGGGCGGCTTCGCGGTGTTGTTGCTGGGCATCGTCTACTGCGAACTGGGCGCGGCGTTACCCCGTGCCGGGGGCGTGGTGCGTTATCCGGTGTACTCGCACGGACCGCTGCTCGGCTACCTGATGGGGTTCATCACTCTGATCGCGTTTTCCAGTCTGGTGGCAATCGAGGTGGTTGCTTCGCGCCAATACGCGGCGGCATGGTTTCCCGGTCTGAGCAAAACCGGCAGCGGTGATCCGACCTTCCTTGGCTGGCTGGTGCAGTTTGGCCTGCTGTGCGTATTTTTCCTGCTCAATTACCGCAGCGTGAAGACCTTCGCCAAGGCCAACAACCTGGTGAGCATCTTCAAATTCATCGTGCCGCTGCTGGTCATCGGTGTGCTGTTCACGTTCTTCAAACCGGAAAACTTTCAGGTGCAGGGTTTTGCGCCGTTCGGCCTGTCGGGTGTGGAGATGGCCGTGTCGGCGGGCGGGATCATTTTCGCTTATCTGGGGCTGACGCCGATCATTTCGGTGGCCAGTGAAGTGAAAAATCCACAACGGACCATTCCGATTGCACTGATTCTTTCTGTGCTGCTGTCGACCCTGATCTATGTGCTGTTGCAAATGGCCTTTCTCGGTGGCATTCCGACCGACCTGCTCGCCAACGGTTGGGCCGGCGTGAGCAAGGAATTCGCCCTGCCGTACCGTGACATCGCCCTGGCATTAGGCGTAGGTTGGCTGGCTTATCTGGTGGTTGCCGACGCTGTGATCTCACCCAGCGGCTGCGGCAACATCTACATGAACGCAACCCCGCGAGTGATCTACGGCTGGGCGCAAACCGGCACGTTCTTCAAGGTGTTCACTCGAATCGATGAGAAGTCCGGCATCCCGCGTCCAGCGCTGTGGCTGACCTTCGCGCTGTCGGTGTTCTGGACCCTGCCGTTTCCGTCTTGGGAAGCGTTGATCAACGTGGTATCCGCCGCCCTGGTGTTGAGCTACGCCGTGGCCCCCGTGTCAGTGGCTGCACTGCGCCGCAACGCGCCGAACATGCCGCGTCCGTTCCGGGTCAAGTGCATGGGCGTGTTGGGGCCGGTGTCGTTCATCATCGCCGCGCTGATCGTCTACTGGTCGGGCTGGAGCACGGTGTCGTGGCTGCTTGGCCTGCAAATTCTGATGTTCGTGGTGTACTTGTTGTGTGGCCGATTCGTGCCAACCGCTCACCTGAATCTGGCACGCCAGGTGCGCTCTAGCGCGTGGCTGATCGCGTTCTACGCCGTGACCATTGTGCTCTCGAAACTCGGCACATTCGGCGGTCTGGGCATCCTCGCCCACCCTTTCGACACCCTCGTCGTGGCCGCTTTTGCAACCGGCATTTATTACTGGGGGGCTGCGACCGGCGTGCCGGCGCATCTGCTGCGCCTTGAGGACGACGATGAAGACAGTGAAATCGTCTCCACCGCAACTCGCGTGAATGCGCAGCCTGCCGGCGCCTACTGAAATCACTCAACGGGACACGTCCATGAAACGAGTACACGTCATCGATTCCCATACCGGCGGAGAACCCACACGTCTGGTGATGAAAGGCTTCCCCGACCTGCCCGGCACCACCATGGCCGAGAAAAGAGATGCTCTGCGTAATCAGCATGACCAGTGGCGGCGTGCCTGCCTGCTGGAACCCCGGGGCAACGACGTGCTGGTGGGTGCCCTGTATTGCGAGCCGGTGTCGGCGGACGCCACCTGTGGGGTGATTTTCTTCAACAACGCCGGCTACCTGGGCATGTGCGGCCACGGCACCATCGGCCTGATCAATTCGTTGCAGCACTTGGGGCAGATCGCCCCGGGTGTGCACAAGATTGACACACCGGTCGGGCTGGTCAGCGCGACATTGCACGAAGACAGCAGCGTGACCCTGGGCAACGTGCCGTCCTGGCGTTATCGCAAACAAGTGTCGGTGCAAGTGCCTGGATATGGCCGCGTGTCTGGCGATATCGCTTATGGCGGCAACTGGTTTTTCCTCGTCTCCGAGCACGGCCAAACGCTGACCATGGACAACGTCGAGCACCTCACGGCGTATACCTGGGCGATGCTCAAGGCCCTTGAAGACCAAGGTATATACGGCGAAAACGGCGCGGTCATCGACCACATCGAACTGTTTGCTGACGACACCCACGCCGACAGCCGCAACTTCGTCATGTGCCCCGGCAAAGCCTACGACCGCTCACCGTGCGGCACCGGCACCAGCGCCAAACTCGCCTGCCTGGCCGCCGACGACAAACTGCAATCGGGCGAACGCTGGGTGCAAGCGAGCATCACCGGCAGCCAGTTCGAAGGTCGCTTCGAATGGGAAGGCGAGCGCGTTCGCCCTTACATCACCGGCCGCGCCTGGATGACCGCCGACAGCACACTGCTGATCGATGAAAAAGACCCATTTGCGTGGGGCATCTGAGCCTCGCGCTGATTTTTCACCTCAATTTGAACGATGTGCCAAGGAGATAAAACAATGAGCGACAACATCTTCACCGGCTGCATGCCGGCCCTGATGACCCCGTGCACCGCCCAGCGCAAACCGGACTTCGATGCGTTGGTGGCCAAGGGTCGTGAACTGATCGACATCGGCATGAGCGCGGTGGTGTATTGCGGCTCCATGGGCGACTGGCCGCTGCTGACCGAGGCCGAGCGTCAGGAGGGGGTGGCGCGGCTGGTCGCGGCAGGCATCCCGACGATCGTCGGCACCGGTGCGGTCAATACTCGCGAAGCGGTTGCCCATGCGGCCCACGCGGCAAAAGTCGGCGCTCAAGGTTTGATGGTGATTCCTCGCGTGCTGTCCCGCGGTGCTTCGGCCACTGCGCAGAAAGCCCACTTCGCCGCGATTCTCCAAGCCGCTCCCGGGCTGCCGGCGGTGATCTACAACAGCCCTTATTACGGCTTCGCCACCCGCGCCGATCTGTTCTTCGAACTGCGCCGCGAGTATCCAAACCTGATCGGCTTCAAGGAATTCGGCGGTGCCGCCGATTTGCGCTACGCCGCCGAAAACATTACCTCCAAGGATGACGACGTGACCCTCATGGTCGGTGTCGACACACAAGTGGTCCACGGTTTCGTCAACTGCAACGCGACGGGGGCAATCACTGGTATCGGCAATGCCCTGCCCCGTGAAGTGTTGCAACTGGTGGCGCTGAGCAAGCAAGCGGCCAAGGGTGACGCCAAGGCGCGGCGTCAGGCACGGGAGCTGGAGTCGGCACTGGCGGTGTTGTCCTCCTTCGACGAGGGCTGTGATCTGGTGCTGTATTACAAACACCTGATGGTGCTCAACGGCGACAAGGAATACACCCTGCACTTCAACGAAACCGATGTGCTGAGTGACGCCCAGCGTCGCTATGCGCAGAACCAGTATTCGCTGTTCCGTCAGTGGTACGAAAACTGGTCGGCGGAACAGCGCTTCGCCTGACGCACGCGTTTCTACCTGCCGTGAACCTGTGTAATTCACGGCAGACACCCTTTTTCCACCAGGAATACCCCATGACTCTGACGGGCCATATGTTGATCGGACAAGAAACAGTCGCAGGCAATCGCGAAGCCATTCGAGGGATCAATCCGGCCACCAACGCCGTGCTGGAACCGTCGTATGCAGGTGGCTCGGCCGAGCATGTTGAACAGGCCTGTGCGCTGGCCTGGACCGCACTGGACCTTTATCGCGAGACAACGCTGGATGCCCGCGCCGATTTTCTGGATAGCATTGCCCTGGAAATCGAAGCCCTCGGCGATGAATTGATTGATCGCGCCATGGCCGAAACCGGCCTGCCGCGCCCGCGTTTAATGAGTGAGCGAGGCCGCACCTGTCAGCAACTGCGGATGTTCGCTCGCACTGTACGGGCCGGAGAATGGCTGGATGTACGCGTTGATACCGCACAGCCGCAGCGCCAGCCGCTGCCGCGTCCGGATCTGCGTCAACGTCAGGTGCCGTTGGGACCGGTGGCAGTATTTGGCGCGAGCAATTTCCCCTTGGCCTTTTCGGTTGCTGGCGGTGATACGGCGTCGGCGTTCGCCGCTGGTTGCCCGGTGATCGTCAAGGCTCACGGTGCGCATCCCGGCACCAGTGAACTGGTCGGTCGTGCCGTGGCGCGAGCGGTGAAAGCCTGCGGATTACCCGAAGGGGTATTTTCGTTGTTGTACGGGGCTGGCCGCGAAGTGGGTATAGCGCTGGTCAGCGACCCACGGATCAAAGCCGTTGGTTTCACGGGTTCGCGCAGCGGTGGCCTGGCGTTGATCCAAGCGGCGCAAGCGCGTCCGGAACCCATTCCGGTGTACGCGGAAATGAGTTCGATCAACCCGGTGTTGCTGTTCCCGGAGGCGTTGCGCAATCGCGGGCAAGCGCTGGCCGAAGGGTTTGTCGCGTCGCTGACGCTGGGTGCCGGGCAATTGTGTACCAACCCGGGACTGGTGATCGCCCTTAAGGAGCCTGCGCTGGACACCTTTATTGCAGCCACCGCCGAACGGATTCAGCGCAGTCCGGCACAGACGATGCTCACACCTGGAGTCTTCAACGCGTATGAGTCTGCCGTGAATGCACTGGCCGAGAACCCTGGAACAGATATTGCTGCCATCGGCCAGGTCGGTACCGGCCCGAACCAGTGTCAGGCCCATGTATTCGTCACAGAGGCCGTCGACTTTCTCGCCGATCACCAACTGCAAGCCGAAGCGTTTGGTGCCGCTTCGGTGATCGTGCAATGCACCAGTTGCATGGAAATCCGCCAGGTCATCGAACATCTGGAAGGTCAACTGACCGCGACGCTGCACCTTGAAGACGAGGATCTGGATCAGGCTCGGGCCTTGTTACCGACGCTGGAACGCAAGGCAGGGCGCCTGCTGGTCAACGGCTGGCCGACCGGCGTTGAAGTCAGTGACGCCATGGTTCACGGTGGGCCTTTCCCGGCCACCTCGGATTCACGCACGACATCGGTTGGCACGGCGGCGATCCTGCGGTTTCTGCGCCCGCTCTGTTATCAGGACTTCCCCGACAGCCTGTTGCCCACGGCACTGAAGCAGGCCAATGCGCTGCAGTTGCGGCGTCTGCTCAATGGACAAAGGGAAGCACAAAGCAATGACGAATAACGTGGCGTACGACATCGCTGTAGTCGGCGCCGGGATTATCGGCGTCGCCTGCGCGCTGCGTCTGGCGCGCCAGGGTTTGCGAGTCGTCGTTGTCGACCAGCAGGCGCCCGGTCACGGCGCATCGTTCGGTAACGCCGGGCACCTGGCAACCGAGCAGGTGTTCCCGATTGCCGATGTGTCGATTCTCAAGCGTTTGCCAGCGATGTTGATGGACCCGATGGGCCCGTTGCGCCTGGACTGGAAATACCTGCCCCGCGCCCTGCCCTGGTTCACGCGGTTGCTGCTGAATCTGCGCGCGGAGCCCTTCCAGAGAACGGTCGCGGGGCTGCGGGCACTCAATGAGAGCAGTCTTGATGCGTGGCATCGCCTGCTGACTGACATCGACCGACCGGAACTGCTCAAGGTCGACGGTTCACTGCTGGTGTTCGAACGCCCCGAGTCGCGACAGCCGATCGATGCGCTTCAGGCGCGCTTGCGGGAGCAGCAAGTGCCCGTCGATTTCTGGCAGGCCGGCGCGATACAAGAAGCTGCGCCGCTACTCAGCACGCAGATTCAGGGCGGCCTGTTCTTCCCGCGCACCGGGCATTTCATTGATCCGTATCGGGTAGTGTGCCAGTTGGTCGAAGCGGCCAAGGCCAGCGGTGTCAGCTTTTTGAAGCAACAGGTGCAAGGCGGGTATGTGCAAGAACACGGTGTTGTGCTGATCACCGGATCGGGCAGTTTAACCGCGAGCCGCGTGCTGATCGCCTGCGGTGCGCATTCGGCAAAACTCACCGCCGCACTCACCGGCAAGAAAGTCCCGTTGGACACCGAACGCGGTTATCACTTGATGCTGCCCGAAGAACAAAACCGGCTGCCCTTCCCCGTCACCTCGCTGGAGCGCAAGTTCATCATGACGCCGATGTCCGATGGCCTGCGGCTGGCGGGCACTGTCGAATTCGCCGGGCTGGAGCGGCCACCGAGCATGGAGCGCGCGTGGCAGTTACACCATTTGAGCAAGGGTGTGTTCCGCAAGGATCTGAGCGCTGCGGCGGCGACGCCGTGGATGGGCTTTCGTCCGTCATTGCCGGATTCGCTGCCAGTGATTGATCAGGTGTGCGAGGGCAAGGTGTTGCTCGCCTTTGGGCATCAGCATCTGGGGCTGACTCAGGCGGCGGTGACGGCGGAAATGATCGTGCGGATGGCGTTGCCGACGATAGAAAGTCGAATCCGCGATTGGCCGGCAATCGAGCCTTATTCGCTTGATCGTTTCTAAAAAAGCCTGCTTTCAGGGCAGGCTTTCAACGGGTCGCGTGCAGTTCATGCGTCGTAGAACGGCTCGACCGCCACGCGGCTTCCAACAAAGAAACTGTCCGCCACCAACCGCAACGGCTGTAGATCCAGATCACTGACCTTGTCGCCAATCAACTGTTGAAAATGCCGATACACCGCGGCGTACTCGCCCTCCTCCGATACGGCGTGGCGCACACCATCAATGCTCAACAGCGCGCCACCATTATCCAGGCGCAGCACACCTTCGGCGCAGCGAACTTCGATGCTCCAGAGCTCATCATGACCATGGTCGAAATCGAACTCGGCGCGCACATCGAGGTGGCACGCATCAGACATTTTGATGGACGCGGCAATCGGCGACTGGCAGTTGCTCGGCACGCGCAGTTCGGCGGATTCGACAAACAACGGCAGAGCCAGCAGGTGAGTCACGATCGACAAGGCATTGATGCCCGGATCGAAGACGCCCAGGCCGCCCGGCTGCCAGATCCAGGTCTGACCGGGGTGCCACTTGCGCACGTCTTCCTTCCAGTCGATCTGCACGCTTTGCAGGGTGCGCGTCGCGAGCCAGTCGCGGGCCGCGGCAATGCCGGGCGCGTAGCGCGAATGCCAGGCAAACAACGCGCTGACGCCTTGTTGCTCGGCCAGAGTCACCAACGCCAACGCCTCACCCAGCGTGGCGCAGGGCGGTTTCTCTACCAGCACATGTTTGCCGGCAGCCAATGCTTGTTGCACTAGAGCAAAACGTCCTTGCGGCGGCGTACAGAACGCAATCGCATCAACCGGCGGGCCGTTCTCGAGCAACTCGCTCAAGGACTGAAAATTTTCTACACCGGGGCAAGGCTTGCCTTGTGTGGCGACTGCCACCAGCTGGAATCCAGGATGGGCGTTGATCGCAGGAACGTGTTGATCCTGCGCAATTTTGCCGTAGCCCACCAGGCCGAGACGGATCGGTTGCATCAATGACTCCACTTTAGTTTTGTTTTAGTCAGCGAACCGGCAGATTACCCGTAAACACCGCGAGCGTCTGTCTGCGCAACGTCACAAAGGCTCACAGGCTCAGGCAAACATTGCACAGCAATGCACTACCGCGAAGGCATGATCGACACCTACAACTTTCCGACGCCGGATGCGCCGATCTAGACGCCTGACCCATTGCCAGTGCGGCCTAACGCAGAGCGGGCACGCCATGAACCTTGTCGCCGGAATTTGACACGTAACGCATTGCTCGCCAGAGTCGCACCCCTTTTGCGGCCATAGACGCCGCAGGTTTGTGCTTAACAGGGGTTGCCGTTGAACGAACAGACATTGTCCGCGCGCCTGGAGCGCGTGGCCGCGCATGTGCCCGCCGGCGCACGGCTGGCCGATATTGGCTCGGATCACGGCTATCTGCCGGTGGCGCTGATGCGCCGAGGCGTGCTTGAGGCGGCGGTTGCCGGTGAGGTGGCGTTGACGCCCTTTCACTCGGCCGAACGCACCGTACGCGAAAACGATCTACAGCAACACATCACCGTGCGCCTGGCCAATGGGCTGGCGGCGATCGGACTGGAAGACGGGATCACCGCCATCACTATCTGCGGCATGGGTGGCGAAACCATCCGCGATATTCTCGAGAGCGGCAAGTCACGCTTAAGCGGCGCGGAACGCCTGATCCTGCAACCCAACGGCGGCGAGCAGCCACTGCGCCAGTGGCTGATGAACAATGGCTACCGCATCCTCAGCGAGGAAGTGCTGCACGAGAATCGCTTCGACTACGAAATCATCGTTGCCGAACGCGCCGAGACAGTGGCGTACACCGATCAAGAGCTTTACTTCGGCCCTCTACAGATGCAGGCTCGCAGCCCGGCGTTCCTGATCAAGTGGCAACGCAAGCTGCATCAGAAGCAAAAGACGCTGACTCAATTTGCACGTGCGCAGCAGGCTTTGCCCGAAGCGAAAGTGCAAGAGGTCAAGCAGCAGGCTCAATGGATTGCCGAACTATTAGCGTGATGCGCGTAGGCAGTTTCAGGGACACTCTGCACAGTCCATGACATGAAAAACGCTCGCGATCTGCGAGCGTCCTTCCAAGCTGTAGAATCACATCAGCCGAGATTACAGACCGACACGCTTCAATCCTTCGCGCATGCCCTGATCAGCCTGCTCACACCATTGCTTGAGAGTGAGGTTCGGCGGCAGATTGCTTTCCAGGTTCTTGTATTCCCCGTTAGCCAACACTTCGCCCTTACGACCAGACTGTTCGTTCTTGTCGCCGTCATGTTTGTCAAAATCACCAGGCATATTGTCAACAAAGACAACCATCTTGTTGGCGCTCTCAACGCTGTCTGCTTTCAGGAACCCTTTGTCGACACAATTTTTGACCAGGCCTGACATATTGCGGCCAATGTCGTATATCCCTTTCAGAGTGGCAGCATCTTTTCCATCCGCGTGAGCGATATTGCAGGTGCCAAAAACTGCTGCCATGGCGAGAATCAAAGAAGCGATCTTCATATTTATTCCTTTAAATTTCAGAGAGCATTGAGCTCTGTTTAGCTTAATTTTTTTTACTGGAACAACTTGATAATGGATTCGGAATACAAATCCGGTACATTTTTTACTGATTTGAGTATGTTTTGACGGACAGTCTGACCTTTCACACTTGGGTCTTGTGCCACATATTCCGGGGGGAAAGCCGGTGCATCTTTATCGGCGCCGGCAGCCAGCAAAGCATTTGTGCAATCCGGGTTGCTACGAATTGCACTTTCCAGCAATGGAGTGCCAACAGGCCATGCCTGCTGTTGAGGTGCAAAGGCATCAACGGAAGTGCCAGCTTTGTGCAGCAGCGCAATCCGCTGCGCAGCTTGTGGATCCGGCTGATCGTTCAGTGCATAGGCACGCTCGCAAACGTAATGCAAAGGTGTAGAACCCACCTTGCTGACCCCATAGGGATCAGTACCAGCAGCGATCAACAGCTTGATCAATTCCAGATTGTTCGCACCTTTGCCGATCAATGGAGAAAAGCCCTGAGGCGTCAGCATCCGGGCGTCGGCACCAGCCTGCAGCAGCAACTTTGTCACTTCGACCGACGACGGATTTTCTATGCCCACGGCTGCAATAAGTGGCGTATTGGTTCCGCCTTGAGCAATCGCATTGGTGTCGGCACCCGCTTTGATCAGGCTCTGCACAATGGGCATTGAGTCCTTCATGTCTTCTGGATCCCCCATATGCCCCAATATGGATAACAGTATTGTTTCACCGTTATCGCTGATTGGTTGATTGACATCGACAGGAAACTCGAGAAGCCGATCTACCAGCACGGGGCTCCTGTAATAAGCTGCATGCCATAGAATAAGCGCGTCAGGTTTTGCACCGCCCTTGAGCAACTTATTTACGGCATCAAGGTCTTTTTGCTCCTTTGAATAGGCGTATTGAAGTACGGCGGCATCCAATTGTTTATACAGGTCTGCTGGCTGCGCTTGCGCTACGTTCGTACCAGAAAAACATACACCTGCGACAACACATGCGGCCCACAGGCGGTTAAAAGTACAACTCATACTCAGCATATAAAACTCACGACTTGATGGTTAGTATTAATATTCAGGCAATGCAGTAGAACGACTTCATTCATTCTTCAAGCATCCTCAAACAGGCGACAGGAGCCCGCGCCATGCATAAAGGCAATCGATGCACAAAATATGGATTCAGCTAATCACGGCCCCTTTAGGCCCACTGGCAATCAGCGCAGCACCGCAGGCGGTTTTCATGCCATCGAGCGCGATCGGCGTGCCATCGACGGTGTAGGTACTGCTGCCCTCGGCAATCGGGAAAATCCCCTTACACAATGGGCAACTAACCTTGTGACCGAGCCCGGCAATCGGCTTGCCGTTGAGGTCAGTCTGGGAGAAAGCTTCGAGGACCTTGCCACCGTGAGTGGTAGAGTCGCCCAAGCGAATGGCGTCTTTCATGTTGTCACTCCTTTGACCTACGGGATGGCTGCAATATCTATCTGTAACGAACAGCCACCCCAGTAGTATTTAACCCATTCGATAGCTGGCAGCACATTCTACGGCCAACACATTTCAGCGCTCTAGCGCACGCCTCATCAGCCTGCTTAGACCAGGTCAAGCAAACTCGCGGCGCAGCGAAGGCTAGCCGTCATGGTGGTTTTCAAACCGTTCGACTAACCTAGCTGGAGAAAAAACCCACCGCACCCGGCTCCTTTTTTTCCTGAGAATTCATCATCCAGGAAAAGATAACCCATACCATCTGAAAGTATGCCTTTGTTATTGGGGAGAGAAACATCTAAATCCCCACCATAAATAGACACCCGTCTGCGTCCGATACTTGATGATATGGGTGCCTGCAACCAAGCATCTATACCATCAAGTTTAGACGCCAAATTTTCATCATCATCAGAGTCCGGACTTGACAAAAGCAGCACTCTTCCGCAATCCAGTATTTTATTCGATGCTTCATTCCGCTCTTCGCTTGAACGGATATATCCCATAACAACAGCTTCGGATACTCCATTGAGAGCTCTTAGCTTTCTGTAATGTCCTACATCTCCCGGCAGGTACGGTATAAATACCGAGATCCAATAATTTTCGTCCACTAGCGCATCTGAAAACCATGCGCCAGGAAAAGAGATCAAATGTGTAAGTGGCAGTCCATCCGTCGATTGAGGCCAAACTACATCACTCGGCAGATAGACCCCTCCGCCTGTATATGCATCAGCTTTCGTAGGCAACTCTTGGGTAAAAACCAATTCATTAAACATCTGCATCTCTCCGCTAATTTATTGATTACAGCAGCAGTTAAGCGAATTTACATATTGACCAGAGCGCTTGCGCAAACGTCTGGCCTGCGAAGCTGATATTCCGGACTGACGGATGGCTCCTTGCCAAACGTCCATTTGCCGTTTAGAGGGTTTACCCGTCGCTGGGTCAAAATCAAACTCATTAACGCCTAGGCCTAGATGAGTGCGCGCCAGAGCGGTTTCGTTGGAGTGAATCGCATCATGTCTTGTGGGGTCAACGGCAATCGACGGATTCGCTTTATTGCGACGTCTTTTATTCGCACATCCCATCTGAACCAGAGATTCATGCCTGACGAGCTCGTGAACCTCCAACTGATCACCTACGTTGCTGCCGCCATTCATACTACCGTAAGTACCTAACTGCCCATCCGCAGCGAGGCCTAGTGGATCCGTCCATATGACTGGGTTGGACGCATACTGGTAAAAGTTCGTCCCACCGCCGAAACTAATCGGATCCCTGCTTACAAACCGACCGACCTGCGGATCATAGTACCGATAGCGATTGTAGTGCAGCCCCGTCTCATGATCATGATACTGCCCCTGGAACCTGATCGGGTTCACAATGCCATGCTGCCGCGCCCACTCCGAACGCTGCTCCGTTACCTGCCCCCACGCCTTGTATTGAGCCGCCCAGGCCATATTGCCATGTTGATCGGTCAGCTCCTGTGGAGTGCCTAGGTGATCGCACTGGTACCAGGCCAACGCATCAAATGGTAGTGCTATGACCTTGTGACTCCACAGTGGGTCATTATCAATATTGTACTCATCGCTGTAATCCGGCTGTCTCATCAGATTAATGGGCGCGTGACGCACAGCCTGTGCCACAGGAACGAAGGTGCCTGGTTCGAAGATGTAGTGAACAGTGCGCCCTGGCTCTCCATCGGCCTGCGCGGGACTACTTTCCCACGCAAAGTTGTCGCCATCCCAACCGTAGAGCGTGAAGCCGCAGCCTAGCTCGCGCTGCTTGCGTGCGTGTTCGTTGCGGTTCCACAGGGAGCCGGCTTCCGGGCGCTGTTTGTAGTGAGCGCGAGAGTTTTTGTGCAGGCGTCGCCCCAGCGCGTCGTATGCGTAATCGACCGCGAGGTGTGGATCTTCGAAATACACCAGTCGATCAAACAAGTCCCAACGCATATCGCTACGTTGACCGTTGTGCCAGCGCTGGATCTGGTTGCCGCGTTCGTCATAGTCGTAGTGAGTGCCGGCATACTCACGGAGCAGGTTATCGACCAGTTTGCTGCGCGGTGGTGCAAGCTCCAGCGGGCGGCGAACTTCTGTTGCTTTGTCGTCGAGCAGGTTGCCCGCCGGGTCGAAGGCGAAGGTTTCCACCCCTTGACGTGTCACCGCGCTGAGCAGTCGGCCGACGGGATCGTAGCGATACGCGAGCGGGCCGCGATGGCTGTCGTTGATGTCGGTCAGTTGGCCGGCAGCATCGTATTTGTACTCGCGCTTCACCAGTGTCGATTTGTCATCGCTGCGCCCTAATAACTGCTCCTGCAAGCGTCCAGCCGGATCCCAGCTTTGGGTTTGCATCAGATGATTGCCTTGATGACGGGCAACTTCGCGGTGCAAATCGTCACGTTCGAAGCCGATCAGTTCATGCTCGTCCAGACGCATGCCCAGCAAGTGACCACTGCCGTAGGTGAGCCAACTGACACGATGGCCGTCTGGGCGCACCGTGGCGACACGCTGGTTAAGCACATCGTATTCATGCTGCCAGACTGCGACCGTAGGTTTTTCCAGGCTGAGGTAATGTTGGTGTTCGCGCAGCAGGTTGCCGGCCAGGTCATGAAACCATTGCAGGCGGCTGTCAGCATTGTTGGCCATGACCAGATTGCCGTTGCCGTCATAGGCGAAGGTCTCGCTTTGTGACTGGTCGCCCAAGGTGGCACGGCGCTCAACCAACCGCCCCATTGAATCGTAGTTCAACGAGATCGTGCGGCCACCGGCGACAGAATGGGCCAGACGTCCAGTATCAGGATCGTACTGATAGCTCGTAAACTGACCGTCAAAGCCGGTTTCCTCGAGCAGGCGACCGACCGGGTCATAGTGGAAGTGCGCGCGTTGGCCATTCTCGTTTTCCATAGCCTGCAATCGGCCCAGCCGATCCCAGCGATAACGTAGCGTCTGCTCGGCCGCATCCACACGCTCGGCAATAAGACCTGCAGCGGTATAGCTCCAAGTGGTGCAGCGATCCAGACCGTCGACATGGGCCAACAACCGACCTTCAGCGTCGCGCTCAAAGTGTTCCTCGGTCGTATCTGGGTGCTTGATCAGCGCCAGTTGCCCAGCTTTGTATTCGTACTCGGTGGCGTTCCCAGCGGCGTCGGTGAAGCAGATCATCTGCCCCCGTTTGTCGTACTCCCAAGCACTGGTTTTGCCCGAACAATCGACGTACTCCACCAGTTGGCCGGCATCGTTGTAGTCCAACGTCTTTTCATTGCCGTTGGCGTCCTTGATCGCCGTGAGTTGGCCGGACTTGTTGTATGCGTATTCGGTTTTGTTGCCAAGCGGATCGAGCGCTTCAACCAGATTACCTTGATCGTCATGCGCGCGTTGCCATTGCCCTCCCTCAGCATCACTGATCTTGATCAGCAAGTCCTGATCATCGTAAGCAAAATGCGTAACGCTTCCATCAGGTCGAATATGCTCAAGCATGTTTCCGCGCTCGTCATAACCAAAGCGCGCGACACTCCCATCTGTTCGGACGTGACGAACAATGTTCTTCGCGCCATCGCGAAACAGCCATTCAGAACGCTCATCCGCGTAGCGAATTCGGTAGGTGTAGCCAAGGATGTCGTAGTAGTGCCAGGTCTCGTTGCCAAGCGCGTCGGTGACGAAGGTCAGACGAATGTTTTCGTCCCACTCCAGACGCGTCTCAAAATAGCCATCGTCCGCCCCCTCACGCCCCGCGTGTTCAACTGACAACCGCCCCTTTGGGGCCACTGGCAATCAGTGCGGCGCCACAGGCGGTTTTCATGCCGTCCAGAGCGATAGGCGTGCCATCGACCGTGTAGGTGCTACTGCCCTCGGCAATCGGGAACACACCTTTGCACAACGGGCAACTGACCTTGTGACCAACCCCGGCAATCGGTTTGCCGTTGAGGTCGGTCTGGGAGAAGGCTTCGAGCACCTTGCCGCCGTGCGTGGTGGAGTCGCCCAAACGGATTGCGTCTTTCATGTTGTCACTCCTTTGACTAAGTTACTCAGCCATCCAAACGTCTTCGTCAGCTTGGGTACCTAGTGCAACTCAAATGATCGGTATCGCGCCTGGCGTGGCGAGTCGCACCGGCTCACCGCCCTTACGGCCAAATATCAGGTTTTCCATCGCTTGAATAAAGTTCAGTCCCTGTATCCAAAGCCCGTCGTGAATGAGGCTCAAGACGTAGCAGCAACCCTGTTCGTCCATCAACAGCGCGCCATGGCCGTGTTGGACTTCGGCAATGCTCACCAAGGTACTGCTTAGGCGTTGCTGCCACTCAAGGAACTCCTCGCTATCATGCAGATATTCAAATGTACCAAAGGCGACATCGCTCGTAGCACACTCCTCCCCTGCGCTGCAGATGCCCACCTGCACCCCGACCAACTGCTCAAGTAGAGCAGCGGCAGGATGTTCCGGTGGGACGTAACACGCTACTGGTTCGGTGCAAGGGGTGGGCCAGCCTGCGGCGAGAAACAGTGGGCGCAGGCTCTCAGAAAGTTCTATTAGCGGGGGTACGTTCAGTGTGCCGGTCACGATTTAACCAAGCTGTTATTGAGGACTATAAAATCCACATTCGCTTCATAGTCGAAGTTTTCAGCGATACCTTGAAGGTGCATATGCTCAAGACCATGCGTTGACATCTCATATGATGCATTAATGAGAAAAACGCCAAGTTCTCTAATCGTTTGTGGATCAGCAAGAATCGAAACCTCATCCAGCTGAATATTTTTATCACTCCCGATAGCAGTTCCGTGCACACTGAATTTATTCAACTTTCTCATAGATTGAAACCTTGTTCCCGAAGGGATTTTTTTCTTTTCGCGTGAGTTCAGAGACGCTACCCCGCCTACCTCTGAGATTCCAACCTTATTCACTACAACTTCAGCCTTCCTTGTCTTGCATTGACAGGGAGCATGAACCTGTTGGTTCGTATTTTCCACATGCGGTGGGTCTATTCGAATCCGGCCATTGCCAACCGCCTCCCAACGACCAGATTTTAAAAAGAACGACTTCATTCGCGCTTCAATTGCCACGGAACGGACGATGGGAGCCCGCGCCATGGAGATAGGCAATCAATGCAAAAAATATTGATTCAGCTGACAACCGCCCCTTTCGGGCCGCTGGCAATCAGCGCAGCACCACAGGCGGTTTTCATACCGTCCAGCGCGATGGGCACACCATCGACGGTGTAGGTGCTACTGCCCTCGGCAATTGGGAAAATCCCCTTGCATAACGGGCAACTGACCTTGTGACCGACCCCGGCAATCGGCTTACCGTTGAGGTCGGTTCGGGAGAAAGCTTCGAGCACCTTGCCACCGTGTGTGGTGGAGTCGCCAAGACGAATTGCGTCTTTCATGTTGTCACTCCTTTGACCAAGTTACTCAGCCATCCAGACGTCTTCGTACCCTTGGGTATCGATGATGAATTTTGCGCCCGTGGGCAAACACAGATACTTCATAACCATCGGTAGCACTTCGGGTAAATGTTCAATACAAATCGGCTGGTAAAAATCTATCGCTGTCGAATGCGTGCCGCAGTGAATGAACCAGCTGACATTCCCATTTTCCGGCAATTGAATACGGGCGCCGTAAATAGGTGTTTTCCCGAGAGATTCGATGGACAAGGCGACCATTTCTTCAGGAGCCAACGCTGACATTCCGTACTTCTCGCAAATCGCATTCTGTGTGCCGTCAGGATACGGCGGTTCATGTTCGCTCATATCTATCCTTTCCTTTCGATCCAATGTCCGATCCCACAGTGGCTGATTTCCGGGCTGCGGTGTTGGACTTTTACTCCCGAAAGATCTTGGATTCGTTGCCCGCCGAGATTGGGTGTATTGCAATGTCGATGGCCTTTTCTCAGCGGGCCTTTCCTGGTATGGGAGCCTCAATTCGGTGAACGAGTGTTTGTTCCTGAGCTTGGAAATTGAGAAGCTATTTTAAACTAACTATCCAGCCACCAGTTGAGCAGCGTCTCGTCTTCTACGTCATCGATATTTTTGTAGATATTTGCGTAATACCATTGGATCCCAGTTTCCTCGTAAAACTCGTTAAAAAAACTTGCAATATTATCCATTCCATTTTCTGCAGGAATAGCCAACGACAAATTCCCTTTATATATGCCGTCCAAGGTGCCGCTAAGCTCCCTCGCTACCTCCGTTTCAAGCATCTCCAGCCGCTCAGGTGAAATGTGCTTGGAGTAAATATGGATACAGAAATTACCACCTCTCTTTATAACCTCGGCGTGTGTCTGAGGATTTTTTAAAGAAATCACATCCCCTCTCGCCAGATTCAACGCTAGCCCCGGAGAAGAAAGCAATTCATACGTATGCTCATCAATTTTTCGAGCAGGTAGCTGTTCAAATACCGGCCCTTTTGAGTTTTTTCCCGCATATACCCGAATAAGTTCCGCTGCTTGATCATCGACCATAAGGTGCTCCACAACTTCCACGTTCAACACAAGACATGCCTTCTTTAACATAGCCGCTACTACCGGCACTAAGGTTACAGGAAGCGCCTTCGAGAGCGATGTTAACCTTCGCAAGGTTGCCGCCCTTGGAAGTAGGGACATTGGTGTGCCCCAAATGCATATCTTTAGGGTTTTTCGAGGTACTACCGCACCGCCAACATACATAGTCATCCGAGCCGCTCTCCTCCAAAAGCTCCTCACGACATGCATCTTGGCCTCGACGATGCCCACCATCAACCTTACTCGCTGCAATATCAGCAGCACTCGCTCCATCACCGTCCCGCTTGGCAAACTTCGAGGGAGCCTTTCTCGCTAACCCCAGTGGGTCAATCCACTCGGTAGGGTTCGGTGCGTACTGATGAAAATTGATGCCGCCAGCAAATCCTATTGGATCTCTGCTGATGAACCTTCCTACCGCAGGGTCGTAATATCGATACCGATTGTAATGCAGTCCAGTCTCATGATCGTGATACTGCCCTTGGAATCGTATCGGATTCATCACGCCATGTTGCCGCGCCCATTCAGAGCGCTGCTCCGTCACCTGCCCCCACGCCTTGTATTGCGCACTCCAGGCCATGTTGCCTTGCGGATCCGTCAGTTCCTGCGGTGTGCCCAAGTGGTCGCATTGATACCAAGCCAACGCATCAAACGGCATAGATATAGCCTTGTGACCCCATAACGGGTCATCATCAAGACTGTACTCACCGCTGTAATTGGGCTGCCCCACAAGATCAATCGGCGCATGCCGCACCGCTTGGGCAACAGGAACAAAGGTACCTGGTTCAAAGATGTAGTGAACCGTGCGACCCGGTTGGCCATCGCTCTGCGCTGGGCTGCTTTCCCACGCGAGGTTGTCGCCGTCCCAGCCGTACAGAGTGAAGCCACACCCCAGTTCAAGCTGTTTACGGGCATGCTCGTTGCGGTTCCAGAGAGAACCGGCTTCAGGGCGCTGTTTGTAGTGGGCGTGGGAGTTTTTGTGGAGGCGCCTTCCCAACGCGTCGTAAGCGAAATCCACACAAAGGCGCGGATCTTCGAAACTCACCAGTCGATCAAACAGATCCCATTTCAAATCGCTGCGCTGACCGTTGTGCCAGCGTTGAATCTGGTTGCCACGCTCATCGTAGTTATAGTGGGTGCCGGCGTATTCGCGTAGCAGGTTGTCGACCAGTTTGCTGCGCCGGGGGGTCAGATCCAGTGGGCGGCGAATTTCAGCCTGTTTATCATCCAGCAAGTTGCCGGCCGGGTCAAAGGCGAAGGTTTCCACGCCTTGACGGCTGGTGGCACTAAGCAGCCGGCCGACAGGATCATAACGATAAGAAAGTGAGCCGCGCCGGCTGTCATTGATGTCAGTCAATTGTCCGGCAGCATCATATTTGTACTCGCGTTTCAGCAGCGTGGACTTGTCGTCCCTGCGTCCCAGCAGTTGCTCCTGCAATCGACCAGCAGGATCCCAACTCTGGATTTGTAGCAGATGGTTGCCTTGATGGCGTGCGATTTCGCGGTGCAGATCATCGCGCTCGTAACCGATTAGCTCATGTTCGTCCAGTCGCATACCCAGCAAGTGACCACTGCCGTAAGTGAGCCAACTGACACGATGGCCGTCAGGGCGGGTCGTGGCGACGCAATGGTTAAGCAGGTCGTATTCGTGCTGCCAGACCGCAACCAATGGTTTTTCCAGACCTAGATAGTGTTGATGCTCACGCAGAATATTACCTGCTGGATCATAAAACCATTGCAGGTGGCTGTCGGTGTTGGAGGCCAACACCATATTGCCGTTGCCGTCGTAGGCGAACTTTTCGCTTTGCGACTGATCGCCCAAAGTAGCACGGCGCTCGGTCATCTGGCCCATCGGGTCGAAGGTCAGCTCAATCACGCGCTCGCCATTAGCGGACTGGGCCAAGCGACCGGTCAGTGGATCGTATTGATAACGCGTGGAGCGCCCATCGAATCCGCTTTCTTCAAGCAGTCGGCCTACGGGGTCGTAGTGGAAGTGAGCGCGCTGTTCGTTTTCGTTTTCCAAGGAAGTTAATCGACCGATGCGATCCCAGCGATAGCGCAAAGTTTGCTCGGCAGGGTCAACTCGCTCGGCAATCCGGCCACTAGCGTTGTAGCTCCATGTGGTACAACGATCCAGACCATCAACATGTGCCAACAATCTACTCTCGGCATCACGCTCGAAACGCTCTTCAGTTTTGTCCGGGTGCTTGATCAGCACCAGCTGCCCGGCCTTGTATTCGTACTCGGTTGCGTTTCCGGCGGCGTCGGTGAAACAGATCATCTGCCCTCGTTCGTCATATTCCCAAGCGCTGGTCTTGCCCGAGCAATCGACGTATTCGACCAGTTGCCCGGCGTCGTTGTAGTCCAGCGTCTTTTCGTTGCCGTTGGCGTCCTTGATCGCGGTCGGTTGTCCAGCCTTGTTGTAAGCGTATTCCGTCTTGTTTCCCAAAGGATCGACGGCTTCGACTTGATTGCCTTGATCGTCATAGGCGCGTTGCCATTGCCCACCTTCGGCATCACTGATCTTGATCAGCATGTCCTGATCGTCGTAGGCAAAATGTATTACGGTGTGATCAGCGCGGATGTGCTCAAGCAAATTGCTGCGCTCGTCGTAGCTGTAACGATCAGTCGTACCGTCTGCATGCACGTGACGCACGACGTTCTTGGCTTCGTCACGGAACAACCACTCGGACAGGCCATCGGCATGCTGTATTCGGTAGGTGTAGCCAAGGATGTCGTAGTAGTGCCAGGTCTCATTGCCGAGCGCGTCGGTGACGTAGGTCAGACGAATGTTTTCGTCCCACTCCAGACGTGTGTCGAAGCTGCCGTCGTCCGCCCATTCGCGTACGGCTTTAGCCTTGGCGCCCTGGCCGTCCCACTCCAGATTCATGCCGCGACCGGTGCGGTCGGTGTAACGGGTGATCAGGTGATGCTGGTATTGGTACAACCAGACAGCGCCGTTCTCGTCCTGTGCCTGAATCAGATCGCCATAAGCGTCGTACTGGTACGCACAGAGTTGCCGTTGTGGCTCACCGTCGCGGATTTCCCAGATGCCGGACAGCCGGCCGTGATCGTCGATCATCGTGCCGAGGTGCAGGTGAACCTTGGTGTAGTCGTTTTCCTGATATGTGATCAGATCGGAGAGCACCGACTGTTCACCATGGCGATGTTCGTAATGCAGCATGATGCCGGCGCCATTACGCAGCGAAATATTGGTAAGCACATAACGCTGGTTACGGCGCACATAGGTTTCCTTGCGTTCAAAACCACGACACAGCATCAACTGATCTTCGCTGGCACGAACCAGAGTGATGTTCTCGATGGGGTCGTAGTGGAACAGCCCAACCTTGGGCAGTGGATAGCTATGGTTTCGACCATCAGCACCATAGAACGTCAGGCCATCATCCACGCAGTCAAACCGTGTGGTGAATTTCGTGACCCAGCGAGCACCAAGGTCGCCTTGATCGTACTCCCCAAGGCGCGAGTTATAGATGCGATTCCACTCGACCGGGAACGGCCCGGGCAAGCTGAAATCGCTATGGCTGAGGGATTCCGAACCCAATGCAAAATTGATGCTGTGGCAGGTACTGGTGCATGTGCCGTTTTTCTTCGGTTTGGGGGCTTTGGTTGCAGCAGCTTGTTGGCTCGTCGCACCCAGACCACCTTCTGAGGCTGTGTGCTGGGCCTGACTGGTCTGATCCGGCTTGACTCCGGCACTCTGTCCATGAGCATTGCGCTTACGCCAAAGAGTGACTGCACTGGACAAAATCAGCAGCAACCAGCCAATCGAGTTCTGAACCGATTCGTCGTCCAACTTGCTCAACTGGGTACGCAGTTCCGGTCCCATGGCGCGCAGTTTTGCGGTCTCGGTAGCAACCTGTTTTTTGATCTCGTCGGGTAGCAGATGATCGGCAGCGCTGTTGGCCAGCCCCTTGCCAGCCGCTTTATAAGCACTCGCGGTAGCCCCGAAAATGTTGCCAATTGCCGCGAGAGGGTCGCTCAGTAACTGATCCCCCGCAGCGCTGATTTGTTGACTGGCGGCCTGGACGTCCCCCTTGGCGTCGAGCTTACCGTTAGCAACGGTTTCGAGACCTTTGGCGATCTCGTTAATAACGTCTTCGCCCAGCTTGCCAGCGTCCGCGAGAATCCCGGGCAACTTGCCTTTGGCCTGTTCAACAAAGTCGTCGAGGGTGCCGATGATAGAGGCGTTCAGGTGCCCGACCAGCACCTCGATCACAGATGCACTGAGCAGCATCTTGCTGCTGGCCTTCATCTCCTGACGCACCAGAAACAGTGTTGGGCGCAACGTCATACGGGCTGCCGCCATCGCCGGTGGCAGCGGCAAAACACCGATCAGGTTGATGCCCAGACTGGCCCACGCGAGCAGGTCGCGCTTCTGCGCATTTGACAGCGTAACGATGTCACCCAGCGCATCGACCAACGCCATGATGTTGCCCACAACGGGTAAGGCGCCGGCGACGTTCTTGATCCGATCAAGGGTGACCACGCCATCCGTGGCTGATTGCAACCAGGCATCGAAAGTCGCCGCTCCACTGGCGACGTCTTGGATGTCGATGGCGTTCAGTGGAACGATGGCAACCTGAGGTTCACGTTTTACGATTTCAGTGGTCATGACAGCATCTCACCCGCCAACAGGCCTGGGGTTTTCAAGGAAGGTTTTGGAAGCGTTGGCGCGGGAAGCGTCGGTAGCTGTCCGCCCTTGCTTGCTGCGCCGAGGATGCTCGACGCACTCGGCATGGCGGCACTCGCCAGTTTCGGCAATCCAGCCACTCCGCCCTGCACAGCGCCTTTCACCTGCTGCGCCGTTTGCATTGCGCCCTGCGCGGTCTGCACCGCACTCATCCCTGTTTGTGCCATGTCCTTACCCTTCTCCAGCATGTCCCAGTTCTTGCTCGGCAACACCTGAGCGACCATGGCTTGCACCTGACTCGGCACGTCTTCCGCGCCCGGCGGATTCAACGGCCATTCCGGCTTGCCGATGTAGCTGCCATCGCTCCAGGTGTCTGCCGGATCCTTGCCGAACAACACCCGCGCTGGCCCCGGTGCGGCGCCAGAGACGCTGGCGAAACCCTTGGCGTCGAGCTTGCCTTTGATGCTTTTGCCCAAGGCATCAATGACTTCGTAATCGCCGTCCTTGATGCCTTGGCGCCCGGCGTATTGGTTGAACAATTCGAGGTTGCCCTTGCCGGGTTTTGGTGGTTCCGGGAACACCCCGGCCAGACTTTTCGCCCCGGTGTAGGCGAAGTTCGCCGCGTGCGCGGTGTACGGGCCGCTGGTGGCGTGGGTGATGCCGCCGGCGTTGTAGGTCGTGGCGCTGCCGCCACCCTGGATCACCAGTTCGGTCTTGGCGGTGATGGTGATGCGGTCGGCATTGGCGGTGATGTTGAGTTTGGCCAGCAGGTTGATGCTGTCCTTGAGCGCCCGTACGTCGATGTCGCCGGACGCCGCCACCAGACGCCAACCCATGCTTTGCACGAACAGGCGCATGCCGCGACTGGCACTGGCCAGCAGACGCTTGCCGATGGAAAGACTGGTGTGACCGGTGCTGCTCAATGCCAGGTGTTCGCCGGTGGCGATGTGGCTGGAGCGCGGCGTGGTCAGGGCGATGCCGGCCGGGCTGGCGAGCACCAGATGCGGTTCAGTGAATTCCGGGAACTCATTGGCGGTCATGTTCGCCGGGCCGCTGCCGAGCACGCCTTGATGCTGAGCATGCAGCGCCTTGGCCACCTCGTCCTGATCGCCCGATTCCTGTGCTTGCAGCTCTTTGGCCTGCACCGCAAAACCGTCTTGCTGATCGCTGGCGGTGGCGAGGCGTTCGGCGGTTTCCGGCAGATCCTTGTGGTGTTTCGACTCGTTTGGACGTGGCTCGGTGGTGATCAGCAGACCGGCACCGGCACGCACCGCGCCATGGCGGTCGGTGCGCAATTCGAAACCTTCGCCGCGCGGTTGCCCACCGCTCGGGCGTGGATGCGTCAGGTAGCCGAGGTTGATCGCACTCGCACCGTGATCACTGCGCAACGCGATGCTGATCTCGCTGGTGGTGTCATCGATCCTCAGTTCGTTGGCGCGGCTGCCCTTGTATTCCTTGCTCTTGACCGTGGCCAGGGTCTTGAAATCCGGCAGTTTGTAGGGTGGCAGATTGGCGCCGTGGTACAGACAACCGGTGATCAGCGGCTGGTCGGGATCGCCTTCAAGGAAGGTGATCAGCACTTCCATGCCGACGCGCGGAATGTTGATCGAACCAAAGGTTTCGGCGGCCCAGCTCGACGCGACGCGCATCCAGCAACTGGTCATGTCGTCATGCTTGCCTTCGCGATCCCAGAAGAACTGCACCTTGACCCGGCCATACTGGTCGCAGTAGATCTCTTCGCCTTCCGGGCCGCAGACCACGGCACTCTGGGTGCCGAGGACTTTCGGTTTCGGGTGATCGAGCGGCGGACGGTACGGCACGTCCCACGGGATGGCGCTGAAGCGGTTGCGGTAGCCCTGGTGGAAATCGTCCTTGTTGTCCGTGGTGTCGCTGGTCACCGACTCTTCCAGCACTTGCGGCTGCTTGCCTTCGTGGAAGATTTCAGTGAGCAGCCACAGGTCGTTCCACGTCGGGTTGGCGTGTTCGGTCAGGGCAAGAAAATGTCCGCTGACCAGGATCGGCTGATCGCTGTTACCTTCGGCCAGGCGGTAGTCGCTGCGATGACGTTCCAGCGCGCGATTAGCCAAATGTTTGCCGCGGTCACGGTCAACGAATCGGCCCGGGTAATCGTAATCTTCCAGGTCCGGCTGAGCGCTGCTTTTGGCGTCGCTTTCCAGCTCGATTTTCGGTTTGACGAAGTCGTAATCGCGTCGCGTAGTGCGGCTGGTGCGGGTAGCCAGACGCAGGCCGAAACGTTTGACCACCGGTCTGTCGGCGACCAGTCCGGAGTCCTGCTGATAGGCCACGGGCGCGAGTTTCGGGAACACCGTCTGGTCATCGCCGAAGGTCAGTTTGTGGCCGCTGGCGGTGTGCTGAAAGTGGTAGTGAATACCTTCTTCCTCGCACAGGCGCTGGATGAAATCGAGATCCGATTCGTCGTACTGCACGCAGTAGATGCGCTCTGGGTAAATCGCGCTCAGCTGGAAGTGGTAATCGCTGGCGAGGATGCCGTGTTCTTCCAGCACCTGGCTGATGATCTGCTGCACGGTCATCTGCTGGAAAATGCGCTGATTGACCCGGTGCGCCAAGTACGCCAGTTGCGGGCGCAGGGAGATTTTGTAGCGCGTCAGGCGCTTGCCAGACTCGCCCTGGGCGATGCTGTAGACCAGCCCGTGAATGCCGGTGCCAGTCGGCGACAACTGAAGAAACGCCAGTTTGTGCAGCACGCTTTCGAGGTTGATCGCAGCCTTTTCGCTGACCAGTTCCAGCTCGAATTCAAAGGGGGTGTTGAGTGCCTCCCGGCCGGTAAACGACAAGACCTGGAAATCGGTTTCCACGCCATCGACGGTCAGGTTGAAATGAGGCTGGTTGGCCGGTGAGAACATCCCTTGTTCCTCGCACAATGCTGCGACGCGCAACAACCGGTTGGTGGGCTATTGGCGAAAAATTCTTTATTGGTTGAACGTCTGGGCCAGCAGCGCCAGCCCAGGCGAGTGCATCAATCAGTCGTAATTAAACGACTGGAGCACGCCAGTCATCGGAACCCGAAGTACCGGAGACTTCGTGGGTCCAGGTGATTTTGCGGTAGGTGAACTGCACTTCTTCCAGGTGGGTGAAGTGCGAGTTGCCTGGATCCTGGCAGTTGTGCATTTTGTTGTTGATGGCGACGATGATCGCGTCTTCCAGTTTGGTGGTGTAGTAGTGCTCTTGGGTGCCTTGAGCCGAAGTACGGAACCACTGGATAACGATTTCGCTCATGCGCTCGCCGGAGGTCAGAGCGGCTTGCAGCAGAGGCGAAGCCTTGTCGTAGACCTTGGTGATCACAACTGGCTTGTGAACGCGCTGACCGGTTGGCTGACCGGATTGTGGGTCACGCGGGATGATCACGTCGTGGCTGAACGCCTGAACCATGACCTGGTCTTCGTGGCCTTCCTGGTAGGTGTTGCCAACGGAGTCGGCAGTGAAGGCGCCGGCAGTGATCAGGCCTTGTTTTT
>NZ_CAXAPN010000041.1:0-60599 GCF_963971015.1 Pseudomonas sp. RA_15y_Pfl2_54 | reverse complement strand
GGTGCGGGAAGCGGTCTTGATCTACAACCAAGAGCGCCCGCACCTGTCCTTAAAATACAAAACGCCCGATGCAGTGCATCGGGCGTTAGGGTGAGATAGGTGTAAACCTATTTCAGGACTAGACATGAATCAAACGGGCTATTTAAATTCGCATTTGCTGGCGTCACCGTCAGTGGTTGCACAATCATCCGCTTTCCAATTGCTTCCAGTGCCTTTGACCGGTGTGCCGTTCCGGTAACCAGCCGAGGCACCGAGGTCGTCCTTGCCTTCATATCGGCAAATGACAACTGAATTGGGAGTGTCTTTGTCTTTCAGGCGTGCAGAGGTGAAGGTGAGATCTTCGGCATCCTGAGAGTGGGTCACTGAGAGAGTCGGGCAAGTAGCGGCATAAACAGTGCTCATCATGGCCAGACTGAGCAAAACGCCGGCGGTCATTTTCAGCTTCATCATTTGTACTCCGTTACATAAAGGGAGCAGAAATGGTCGCTTTGATAATGCTTGCCGCCAACTGTCAGATCTGACAGGTATCTAGTTTGATTTGAAATAAAGGTGCCAGGTAATCGGCCATAAATGGCTTAAACAGATCGCAGCCTTCGGACGTTCTTTTGATCTTGGCAATTAGAGGGCTGCCAAAGCACCCTGATAAAGCACCGGCCCCGTCGGCTGCCCGGTCGGCGAACCACCCTTGGGCTCCAGACTCACCGCCAGCGCTATCGGCTTGCCGATCAACACCTTCTGCGCCTCGCTCAACTCAACCTTGCCTTTGCCTCCCGCCGGGATCACCCCCAGCGAGATCGGTTTGCCATCGGCCGTAATTGCCCACAGTTCCAGGCTGCGATCCGCATCAATTGCCGCCAATGTCAGCGGTTCGACTTGCAGGTAATCGGCATGCGCCTGGACCTTCAGCGCTGGTTGCGCGTCGGCGCTCAGCAGGGTTGCGCTGTAGCGGGCGTCATCGCGGTTGTACAGCGAGCCGAGGAATACCAAAACCACGATCGAACACAGCGCCGCCGTGACGCGCAGCCAGTTCCAGAACGGACGTTTTTCCGGCACGTGCAGCACTTGCGGCTCAATCCGCGCGGTAATGCCATGCCACACGCGGTCGGGCACTGGTTGTTCCGGCAGGGATTCGGTGAGGGTCGCCAGCGTGTCTTGCCATTGCGCCAGTTCAGCCCGCAGCGCCGCGTCGTCGAGCAGCAACTGTTCAAAACGTCGCCGTGCTGCCGAGCCCATCAAACCAATGGCGTAATCGGCGGCGAGGGCGCGGCGCAGGGCTGGGGTCTGGTAGTTCATGATTCAAGGCACCGGCGCAAGCGTTCCATGCCACGGCGAATCCACGATTTCACCGTGCCCAGCGGCGTGGCCAGGTGTTCGGCCAGCTCCGTGCACGACAATCCCTGAAAGTAGGCGACGCTGATCGACTGACGTTGCATGCCGTCGAGGCTGTCCAGGCAGCGGTTCAAGGCGTGGGCTTCGCGGGCGCTGCTCAATTGGTCGTGTGCTGAAGGACTTTCGTCCGCCAGCGCGTCCTGTTCGACATCGCTCAGCGGCCGGTCGCGGTGTTTGCGCAACTGGTCGATGGCTTGGTTGCGAGTGATGTTGATCATCCAGGTCATCGGCGCCGACAGGTGCGCTTCGTAGCGCGAGGCGTTGTTCCAGATGCGCACGAAGCTTTCCTGCAGCACTTCTTCCGCCAGATCGCTGCGGCCCATGAACCGCAGGGCCACGCCGTGCAGGCGCGGGCCGACGCTGCGGTACAGGGTTTCGAAGGCGCGACGATCGCCCAGTGAACACTGGGCCAACAACTGTCGCAACTGATCGGTGTCGGCGAGGGAAATGACGACTCTCCAGGCAAAGGTTCGGCGACGAAGGTGAATATCGGGCTGTTCACAGGCTAGTCCAGCGACAGCTGTTATGCCATTCATCGCGATCATTCCAGGGTTTCACGATCTGTATACGTGGCTATGCTGAAAATGGATGCGCTGGCTTGGAACATGCCGGCGGATGCCCGGTCAAACCGGCAGTTTTACCGTTCATTGACGGGCGGTTTTCACAGCGCAAGAGGATGTCTGAATGAAGATTTCACGCGGTATTGCCATGGCTTCGCTGATGACCCTTGCGGCCAGCCCGGTGTTTGCCGGGTTCAGCCTGGACGATGTGACCAAGGCTGCTTCGAGCATGCAGGGCGGCAACGCTGCCACCGCCGCTGCGCCGACCTCGGAAACGGCCGGTTTGCTGCAAGCCGTCACCGGTCTGGGGGTTACCCCTCAGCAAGCCGTCGGCGGCACGAGCGCCATGCTTGGCTTGGCCAAGAACCAATTGAGCAGCACCGATTATTCGCAGTTGGCCAAAGAAGTGCCAGGCATCGACAAGCTGTCGGGCGGTAGCGGCAACCTGGCGGCGTTGAGCGGGTTGCTGGGCTCGTCGGGCAAGTCAGCCGGACTGGAAAACGCACTGGGCAACGTCAAGAACACCAGCGATCTGAACAACGCCTTCGGCGCCTTGGGCATGGACAGCGGGATGATCGGCCAGTTTGCCCCGGTGCTCCTCAAATACCTCGGTGATCAAGGTGTCGGTGGCCCGCTCCTGCAGAGCCTGGGCAGCATCTGGGGCGCGGGCACCGGTAGCTGATTCAGCGGCGCGCGTTTTTCAGTTCGCCAATGCGCTGATCCTTCTCGTTCCAGAGTTGGTTGACCCAGCTCTGGACCTTCTGGCGAAACACCGGATCGTTTTCGTAATCGCCCTGCCACAGCGCCGGGTCGAGTTCGCGGGTCTTGATGTCGATGATCACCTTCGGCACGTTGCCGCTGATCAAGTCCCAGAAGCCCGGGATGTTTGGCTGTTGATAAACCACCGTCACATCGAGAATCGCATCCAGTTGCTCACCCAGCGCCGCCAATACAAACGCCACGCCGCCTGCCTTGGGCTTGAGCAAATGCTTGAACGGTGATTGCTGCTGCGCACTTTTCGCGCAGGTGTAGCGAGTGCCTTCCAGATAATTCACCACGGTGACCGGTTGGCGCTTGAACAGCTCGCAGGCCTGCCTGGTGATTTCCAGATCCTTGCCCGCCAGTTGCGGGTGTTTCGCCAGAAACGCCTTGGTGTAGCGCTTCATGAACGGGTAATCCAGCGCCCACCACGCCAGCCCCAGGAACGGCACCCAGATCAGCTCTTTCTTGAGGAAAAACTTGAAGAACGGCGTGCGCCGGTTGAGCGTCTGGATCAGCGCCGGAATATCCACCCACGACTGATGGTTGCTGACCACCAGATAAGAGGTGTCACCGCGCAGATCGTCGCCGCCGCGAATGTCCCATTGAGTGGGGATGCACAGGTGGAAAATCAGCTTGTCGATCTCGGCCCAGGTCTCGGCGATCCACATCACCGCCCACGACGCATAGTCGCGCCAGCGGCCGGGCGCCACCAGTTTGAGCAGGGCAAAGACCATCAACGGCCCGATCAGGATCAGGGTGTTGAGCAACAGCAGCAGGGTGACGAAACAGCCGGTGAGCAGGCGGCGCATAAGCAACTCTATGACGTTGGATGGGCGCGCCATGATAAGCAGCTTCGGGCGGCAGACCAAATTTGCGCTGACGAATGTTTCACTTTTGTACCGGTATTGTGCGGGTTAAATGCGTATTGACTGTTCTGGCCTCTTCGCGAGCAAGCCCGCTCCCACATTTTGAAATGCGTTCCCCTTGTGGGCGCGGGCTTGCTCGCGAAGGCCGGTCAAGGCGAACGAATGCTTCAATGAGTGTCTAAAATCTCGCGTCTGCCGCCCTCATTTTTCAAGGAAGCCCTCTACGTGAAATCCCTCCTTGCACTGTTTGCCCTCGTCGCCCTGCCGGTCATAGCCGCCGAGCCGACCCTGTACGGGCGTTACGAATACATTGCGCTGCCGGAAATCGGCGGTGAAGTACTCAAGGCCAAGATGGACACCGGCGCGCTGACCGCCTCGCTGTCGGCCAAAGACATCGAGACCTTCACCCGCGACGGTGAAAACTGGGTGCGCTTCCGCCTCGCCACCAAGGACGCCAGCAACAAGGTCTACGAACACAAAGTCGCGCGGATCAGCAAGATCAAGAGCCGCTCGGATGAAGAGGACGAGGGCGACACCACTGAAGTCGCCAAGCGCCCGGTGGTCGATCTGGAACTGTGCCTGGGTGACGTCAAACGCACCGTGGAGGTCAACCTGACCGACCGCAGCAATTTCAACTATCCGCTGCTGATCGGTGCCAAGGCCTTGCGTGAATTCGGCGCGGCAGTGAATCCGGCGCGGCGCTTCACCGCTGACAAACCGGACTGCTGAGCCAAGTGGTCTCATTGACGTAACGTCAGGCTTGGGGCACCGTTCGCGCACCTAACCCACAGGCTCGGACGCCATGCCTCATATTCTGATTGTCGAAGACGAAGCGGCGATTGCCGACACGCTGATTTTTGCCTTGCAGGGCGAGGGGTTCACCACCACTTGGGTGAGCCTCGGCGCGGCGGCGCTGGCACATCAACGGCAGACGCCGGCGGATCTGCTCATCCTCGATATCGGTCTGCCGGACATCAGCGGTTTCGAGACCTGCAAACAGTTGCGGCGTTTCAGCGAAGTGCCGGTGCTGTTCCTCAGCGCCCGCGATGCCGAAATCGACCGTGTGGTGGGCCTGGAGATCGGCGCCGACGACTACGTGGTCAAGCCGTTCAGCCCACGGGAAGTGGCGGCGCGAGTCCGGGCTATCCTTAAACGCATGGCGCCGCGCCCCATCATCGACGCCACGTCAGGGCTGTTTCGCATCGATCCGGAACGTGTGCAGATCAGCTATCGCGGCCAGGCGCTGAGCCTGACCCGTCACGAATTCCGTCTGTTGCAATGCCTGCTTGAACAACCGGAGCGGGTGTTCAGCCGCGAGCAATTGCTCGATGCACTGGGCGTCGCGGCCGACGCCGGTTACGAGCGCAGCATCGACAGCCACATCAAAAGCGTGCGCGCCAAGTTGCGTCTGGTGCGGGCCGAGGCCGAACCGATCCAGACGCATCGCGGCCTCGGTTACAGCTACAGCCCGGGGCATAGCTGATGTCGTTGGGCCTGCGGATATTCCTGGTGTATGTGCTGTTTGTCGGCCTGACCGGCTATTTCGTGCTCAACACGGTGATGGAGGAGATCCGTCCCGGCGTGCGTCAGTCCACCGAAGAAACCCTGGTCGACACCGCCAACCTGCTGGCGGAAATCCTGCGCGACGATTTCAAGGCCGGCACCCTCAGCGAGAACCGCTGGCCCGAGTTGCTGCGCGCCTACGGCGAACGCCAACCGCGAGCGACGATCTGGGGGCTGCCGAAAAACCAGGTCAACCATCGCATTTACGTCACCGACGCCAAGGGCATCGTCGTGCTCGATTCCAGTGGCGTGGCGGTGGGGCAGGATTATTCGCGCTGGAACGACGTCTATCTGACGTTGCGTGGCGAGTACGGCGCACGCTCCAGCCGCAGCGATCCGGATGACCCCGCGTCCTCGGTGATGCACGTCGGCGCGCCGATCCGCGACAAGGGTCAGATCATTGGTGTGGTGACCGTCGCCAAGCCCAACAGCTCATTGCAACCTTATGTTGATCGCACCGAACGGCGCCTGCTGTTTTATGGTGCCGGGCTCATCGGCCTCGGTCTGTTGTTCGGCGCCTTGCTGTCGTGGTGGTTGAGCCGTGCGCTGCATCGTTTGACCGGTTACGCCCAGGCCGTCAGTGAAGGGCGGCGGGTGGAAGTGCCGCACTATCGCGGTGGTGAGTTGGAGCAGCTTGCGACAGCGGTGGAGCAGATGCGCACGCAACTGGAAGGCAAGGCCTACGTCGAGCGTTACGTGCACACGCTGACCCATGAACTGAAAAGCCCCCTGGCGGCGATTCGTGGTGCGGCGGAGTTGCTGCAAGGTGAAATGCCCGCGGTTCAGCGAATGCGTTTTGTCAGCAACATCGACAGCGAAAGTGCGCGGATGCAGCAGTTGATCGAGCGGTTGCTCAATCTGGCGCAAGTTGAACAGCGTCAGGGGCTGGAAGAGCGCACTGCGGTGCCTCTGGCGGTGCTTGTGGATGAGTTGCTGCAAGGGCAGGCGGCGCGCATCGAGGGTAAACAGTTGCGCATTGAGCAGGCTGTGGCGGCGGATCTGCTGCTGATGGGTGAGCCCTTTCTGTTGCGTCAGGCGCTGGGCAATCTGCTGGAGAACGCGCTGGATTTCACGCCACTGCAGGGGTTGTTGCGCTTCAGCGCCGAGCGGGTGGGCGAGCAGGTTGAGTTTCGCTTGTTCAATGAAACGGCGCAGATTCCCGACTACGCCTTGCCGCGTTTGACCGAGCGGTTTTACTCGTTGCCGCGCCCGGACAGTGGGCGCAAGAGCACCGGGCTGGGGCTCAACTTCGTCGAAGAGGTCGTCAAATTACATGGTGGGTCGATGAGCATCCGCAATGTTGAAAATGGCGTTGAAGTGACTTTGCGCTTGCCTTGAGACCGAGTCGCGAAGGGCTCGGTGAAGTCTCCATACAATCTCCATATTTCCCCCACATTCCTCCCACACACGCCAACCAGACTCTGCCGATCAAAACAGGGAGAGTCCCATGAACAAGAATCTGACCATAAAGCTCGGGGCGATTGCCCTGTTGATCCTGCTGTTGCTCATCCCTTTGCTGATGATCGACGGGGTTATCGATGACCGCCAGCAACGGCGCGACGGGGTGCTGGAAGACATTGCCCGCAGTTCCAGTTACAGCCAGCAATTGAGCGGGCCGGTGATGGTGGTGCCGTATCGCAAAGTGATTCACAACTGGAAGATCAACGACAAGACCGAGCAGCGTTACGACGAACCAAGCGAAGAGCGTGGGCGTTTGTACTTCTTGCCCGAGCGATTCGAACTCGATGGCCAGGTGCAAACCGAATTGCGTGCCCGGGGTATTTACGAGGCGCGGTTGTTCCATGCTGATAACCGCATCACCGGCAGTTTTTCGCTACCGGCGCAATTGGGCATCCAGGAAGATTTCAGCGATTACCAGTTCGATGCGCCGTTTCTGGCGGTCGGCATCAGCGACATTCGCGGGATCGAAAACGCTTTGAAACTGGAGCTCGACGGCCAGCGTCTGGACTTCGTTCCCGGTACTCAGGTCGGTTGGCTGGGTGAGGGGGTGCGGGTAACGCTGCCACTGCTCGATACCCGTAAAGCCAACGAACTGGCGTTCGGTTTCGATCTGCGCCTGCAAGGCACCGGTTCGTTGCAGGTGCTACCGGTGGGCAGGAGCAGCAGCGTTAGCCTCACTGCCAACTGGCCGCACCCCAGCTTCATCGGCAACTTCCTCCCGGCCAAACGTGAAATCAACGACGCCGGTTTCAGCGCCGACTGGCAGACCACGTTTTTTTCTACCAACCTGCAAGACGCCATGAGCCGTTGCGTGAGCGGCAATGATTGCGATGGGTTCAATGCCCGCAGCTTCGGGGTGAGTTTCATCGATCCGGTGGATCAGTATCTGAAGAGTGACCGGGCGATCAAATATGCGCTGCTGTTCATTGTCCTGACGTTCGCCGGTTTCTTCCTGTTCGAAGTGCTCAAGAGCCTGGCAGTGCACCCGGTGCAATACGCGTTGGTGGGTGTGGCGCTGGCGTTTTTTTATCTGTTGCTGCTGTCGTTGTCGGAGCACATCGGCTTTGCCCTGGCGTATCTGCTGTCGGCCAGTGGCTGCGTGTTATTGATCGGGTTTTACGTCTGCCACGTCTTGCACAGCGTGCGACACGGTTTGTGTTTTTCGGCGGGATTGGCAGCGTTGTATGGCCTGCTTTACGGGTTGCTCAGCGCCGAGGATTACGCGCTGCTGATGGGCTCGCTGTTGCTGTTCGGCTTGCTCGGCGTGTTCATGGTGCTGACGCGCAAACTGGATTGGTACGGGATCGGTCAGAAACCGGCCAAACCACTGGAGTTTGACGTGGGGGCGATGCAATGAGCGGGTTGCGTGAGGATCAGCGAGAGGCTGAGGTGTTGGTGACGCTGATCTTTGCGTCACTTCCGCCGGCACCGCGGTGGTGCCATCGCTGGCAAGCCACACACAGAACCTGCCTACCGAAATCCAGTGTGGGAGCGGGCTTGCTCGCGAAGAGGCCGGAACAAGCGCCGCCGATTTAAGGTTTGGGCAGGGTCGCGATCATGGACGGTCGCAAGCTCACTTCAGTGAACCAGTGGGCCAATTGCGGATTGGCCTCGCGCCAGCCCAGATCCGGGAAGCGCAGGTCGAGGTAACCCAGGGCACAGGCCACGCTGATCGCAGCAATATCGAAATGGCAGGTCAGCTCGGCAATCGCATCACTTTCCAGCAGGGCCAGGGTGCGACGGATCTTGTCGCGCTGGGCCTCGATCCACTCGTCCCAGTGTTTTTCCGGGGCACGCAGCACCTGCTCGTAACGCACCATCACCGACGCATCCATGATCCCGTCGGCCATCGAGGCCAGGGTCAGGCGGCGCCAGCGGGCCGAGCCGTCACGGGGGATCAGCGGATTGCCGACATGTTGGTGGTCGAGGTAGTCGAGGATCACGCGGCTGTCATGGATGACATTGCCGTCGGCCAGACGCAGGGCCGGGATCTTGCCCAACGGGTTGTCGGCGTTGAGCTCGGCACTCGGGCTGACCGGGCTGAGGACACAGTCTTGCAAGGTGACGCGATCCTGCTGGCCAGTTTCGTGCAGCATCACCATCACTTTGCGAACGAACGGGGAGAGCGTGTTGTGGAACAGGGTCATGCTGGGTGTGGACATGGGTGAACCTCGGTGGTCGACGAAGAGCAGGAGGTTAGCCTAGTCAGATGCGGCGGACCTGGCGAGGGATTTGATGGGTGACGATCTAGAAGGACGGCACCTGCCGCCGTCGCTTCCACTGGCTCAAGCGCTGTTGAAGATTCAATGGGCTATCAATCTGCTGCCCCCGTGCTCGGCTGAAGAGAATCAACGCCAGCTCTGCCGTCGCCAGCGCATCGGCACTCGCGCTATGTCGCTCGAACACCTCAAGCTTGAACCAGTCGATCCACTCATCCAGCCCGGCCTCACGAATGTTCGCTTGCGGGCACAGCATCGGCGCAATCTCGGCGACATCCAGAAACACATGCTGCAACTTGTGCCGCAGATGTTCCTTCAGTGCCCGCCCAAGCATGTGCTGGTCGAATGGCGCATGGAACGCCAGCACGGGGCTGTCACCGGCAAACTCCATGAACGCCAGCAACGCCTCGGCCGGATCGCTGCCGGCGGCAATCGCGTTGGGCCCCAGACCGTGGATCAACACACTGGGACTGAGCTTGAGTTCACGACATTGCAGCGTGCGTTCGAACTGCTGGCTGAAATCGATCGCGCCGTCCTCGATCACCACGGCGCCAATCGACAACACCCGATCCTTGTTCAGGTTCAGCCCGGTGGTTTCCAGGTCCAGCACGACCCAGCGTTGTTCGCGCAGGCTGCATTCACTCAGCTCGCTGATCGCCGGCAGTTGCCCCAGGCGTTGCTGCAGATCCGCTGGCAGCGCCGCACTGGCCGGCCGCAGCCACGAGAACAGGCTCATAACTGATACCGCAGGGTCAGGCTGCTTTGCAGGCGTTGAGCCTGGCGCAGGGATTCGCGCAGGATGCGTCGATCCAGATGATTGAGGCTGTCGGGGTCGACACGGTTGGAGTACGGCAGGTTCTCGCGCGTCTGGATCTGATGCTGCTGCATGCGCGTTTGCTGAATGAAGTGATAAGCCTCTTCATACGCCGCGCCGTCCAGCGGTTCGATGACTTCTTTATCCACCAGTTGGCGCAAGCGCTCGAGGGTGTTGTTGGCGTCGATGCCGTTGGCCAGCGCGAGCAATCGTGCGCCGTCCACAAACGGCGTCAGGCCCTGGACCTTCAGATCGAGGGTGGCTTTCTCGCCATTCTTGCGCGCCAGCACAAACTCGCGGAAACGCCCGACCGGCGGGCGATTACGCAAGGCGTTGTCGGCCATCATGCGCTGGAACAAACGGTTGTCGCCGACCTGATCGAGAATCCCCCGGCGCAGTTGCGCGCAACCCTGTTCATCGCCCCAGACCACGCGCAGATCGAAGTAAATGCTCGACCCGAGCAGATTCTCCGGCGTCGCCTCGCGAATGAATGCCGCGAACCGCCGCGCCCATTCTGCCCGGGACAAACACAGCTCAGGGTTGCCGGCCATGATGTTGCCCTTGCACAGGGTGAAGCCGCATTGCGCCAGGCTCTGATTGATCTGCTGGGCAATTGGCAGCAACTTTGCGCGAATCTCTGCTGCATGCACGGCATCGCGGGCGTCGAACAGAATGCCGTTGTCCTGATCGGTGTGCAGCGTTTGCTCGCGCCGGCCTTCGCTGCCGAAACACAGCCAACTGAACGGTACGCCCGGGTCGCCTTTTTCGGCGAGGGTCAGTTCGATTACGCGGCACACGGTGTGATCGTTGAGCAGGGTGATGATGTGGGTGATCTGGGTTGAAGAGGCGCCGTGGGCGAGCATGCGCTCGACCAGTTGGCCGATCTCGCCGCGCAGGATCACCAGTTGCTCGATGCGTTGCGCGCTGCGGATCGTGCGGGCCAGATGCACCAGATCGACCCGCTGCAAGGAAAACAGATCGCGCTCGGACACCACGCCGCACAGGCGCTGATCATTGACCAGGCAGACGTGGGCGATGTGCCTTTCGGTCATGGCAATGGCCGCGTCGAAGGCGCTGTGGTTGGGCGAAAGATAGAAGGGCGCCTGGGTCATGTGGCGCTCGATGGCTTCGCCGAAATCGGCCACACCGTCGGCCACCACATGACGCAGGTCGCGCAGGGTGAAAATCCCCAGCGGCGCTTTGTGCTCATCCACCACGACGATGCTGCCGACCTGTTGCTCGTGCATCAGCTTCACCGCTGCACGCAGTGGCATGGCAGGGCTGCACGTCACCGGGTGACGCATGGCCAGTTCACCGAGACGGGTGTTGAGCGAGTATTGCGTGCCGAGGGTTTCCACGGCTTTCTGCTGGACTTGCTGGTTGACTTGATCGAGCAGGCTGCTGACCCCGCGCAAGGCGAAGTCGCGGAAGGCATTGGAGAGGGCGAACAGTTTGATGAACGCCAGTTTGTTCAGTTGCAGGCAGAAGGTGTCCTCGCCGGCCAAGTGCGCGGTGCGTGTCGCTCGCTCACCCAGCAACGCGGCCAGGGGAAAGCACTCGCCGGTGGTGATTTCAAAGGTGGTCTCGGTGCCGCCCTTGGCCGTGTGCGGGCGTTCGCCGACGACGCGGCCCTGCTTGACGATATAGAAGTGTTCGACCGGGCCATCGGCGGGTTTGATGATGCTCTCGCCCTGCCCGTAGAAACGCAGCTGACATTGCTCCACCAGATAAGCCAGGTGGGCGTGTTCCATTTGATTGAAGGGCGGGAAGCGCTGGAGAAACTGCAGGGTGCCCTGAATGTTCTGCAACACGGCGGTTTTCCCAGCCTGGGTGAAGGCGTCCGCTTTACTCATAACCATTACCGCAGTCTTTTTCGAATTGTTGTTGTCGGATCGTTGCCCCCATGGTCGGCCCCCTCGTGCAGGGTGCCCATTGGACGTAAGTCTAGGTTCGTCATGCCGTTGGGCATATTTGGGAAGTGCCCTACAAAATCAGTCGGGAATTCTTCTGTCCGACCTCTTGGAAAAAAATCCGACGAAGTGCACATTGAAGCTCTGCCTGGCGTTGTCTGACGACTGTGCCAGGTGATGATTTGAAAACGTAGAGAACGCTATGCCCGACCACGATATTTTGAGCGACGCCGAGCGTGAAGCGCTCAGTGCTGTAATGCTCGAACCTGACCCTCCTGCGCAGCGTGTATTGATCGTCGATGACGACAAGGACGCTCGGGAGCTGTTGTCGGAGATTCTGGCCTTGGACGGCATTCGGTGCCTGACCGCTGCCAGTGGCGAGGCCGCGCTGAAGATGCTGGCGGAGAAACCATCGATTGGTCTGTTGATCACCGATTTGCGCATGGGCAATGTCGGTGGGTTGGACTTGATTCGCCAGGTGCGTGAGTCGGTAAGGGCAGCGATGCCGATCATCATTGTGTCTGGCGATGCCGATGTGAAGGACGCCATTGCGGCGATGCATTTGAGCGTGGTGGACTTTCTGCTCAAACCCATTGATACGGGCAAGTTGCTCGGTCTGGTCAAACACGAATTGGGGATCGACCCCTGACGTTCAAGCCACACCGAAAAACCCGCTCTCACAATGGATCTCCAGTGGTTGTGATGAACCATAAAAAAGCCCCGATCTTCCGATCAGGGCTTTTTCATGTCCGGCATCTACGCAGGGTTACAGGCCGTTGGCAGCCTTGAACTCGCGACGACGGCGGTGCAGCACCGGCTCGGTATAGCCGTTGGGCTGCTTGGTGCCTTCGATCACCAGTTCGACCGCCGCCTGGAAGGCGATGTTGCTGTCGAAGTTCGGTGCCAGCGGGCGGTACAGCGGGTCGTTGGCGTTCTGACGATCCACCACCGGCGCCATGCGCTTGAGGCTTTCCATCACTTGCGCTTCGGTGACGATACCGTGGCGCAGCCAGTTGGCGATGTGCTGGCTGGAGATACGCAGCGTGGCACGGTCTTCCATCAGGCCGACGTCATTGATGTCCGGCACTTTCGAGCAACCGACGCCCTGATCGATCCAGCGCACCACGTAACCGAGAATGCCCTGGGCGTTGTTGTCCAGTTCGTTCTTGATCTGCTCCGGCGTCCAGTTCGGGTTGACCGCCAGCGGGATGGTCAGGATGTCGTCCACCGAAGCGCGGGCACGTTTGGCCAGTTCGGCCTGACGGGCGAACACGTCGACCTTGTGGTAGTGCAGCGCGTGCAGCGCGGCGGCGGTCGGCGAGGGGACCCATGCGGTGTTGGCACCGGCCAGCGGGTGAGCGATTTTCTGCTCGAGCATCGCCGCCATCAGGTTCGGCATGGCCCACATGCCTTTACCGATTTGTGCGCGACCTTGCAGGCCGGTGCTCAGACCGATATCAACGTTCCAGTTCTCGTAGGCGCCGATCCACTTCTCAGCCTTCATGTCGGCCTTGCGCACCATCGGGCCGGCTTCCATGGAGGTGTGGATTTCATCGCCGGTGCGGTCGAGAAAACCGGTGTTGATGAACACCACGCGCTCGCTGGCAGCCTTGATGCAAGCCTTGAGGTTGACCGTGGTGCGGCGCTCCTCGTCCATGATCCCGACTTTCAGCGTGTTGCGTTTGAGACCCAGCACGTCTTCGATGCGGCCGAACAGTTCGTTGGTGAACGCCGCTTCTTGCGGGCCGTGCATTTTCGGTTTGACGATGTAGACGGAACCGGTGCGGGTGTTCTTGCGCGACGTGTTGCCGTTGAGGTTGTGCATGGCCGCCAGGCACGTCAGCAGACCGTCGAGAATGCCTTCCGGCACTTCGTTGCCGTCTTTGTCGAGAATCGCGTCAATGGTCATCAGGTGGCCGACGTTGCGCACGAACAACAGCGAGCGGCCGTGCAGAGTCACTTCACCGCCAGTGGGCGTGGTGTAGCTGCGATCCGGGTTCATGGTGCGGGTGAAGCGCTGGCCGCCCTTGGCGACTTCTTCCGACAGATCGCCCTTCATCAGGCCGAGCCAGTTGCGGTAGATCACCACTTTGTCGTCGGCATCGACGGCCGCCACGGAGTCTTCGCAGTCCATGATGGTGGTCAGCGCCGCTTCCATCAGGACGTCTTTGACGCCGGCGGCATCGGTCTGGCCGACCGGGGTGCTGGCGTCGATCTGGATTTCGAAATGCAGACCGTTGTGTTTCAGCAGGATCGCGATTGGCGCGTTGGCGTCGCCCTGGAAACCGATCAGTTGAGCATCGTCACGCAGACCGCTGTTGCTGCCGCCCTTGAGGGTGACCAGCAGTTTGCCGTCAGCGATTTTGTAACCGGTCGAATCGACGTGGGAGCCCGCGGCCAGTGGCGCGGCTTCGTCGAGGAATGCACGGGCGAAGGCGATGACTTTGTCGCCGCGCACCTTGTTGTAGCCTTGGCCTTTTTGCGCGCCACCGTCTTCGCTGATCGCGTCGGTGCCGTAAAGGGCGTCATACAGCGAACCCCAGCGGGCGTTCGAAGCATTGAGCGCAAAGCGGGCGTTCATCACCGGAACCACGAGTTGCGGGCCGGCGGTACGGGCGATTTCGTCATCGACGTTTTGCGTCGTTGCCTGGAAATCAGCCGCTTCTGGCAGCAGATAACCGATTTCCTGCAAGAAGGCTTTGTAGGCCACGGCATCGTGCGCCTGGCCTGCGCGTTCCTGATGCCAGGCATCAATGCGAGCCTGGAAGTCATCGCGTTTGGCGAGTAGGGCTTTGTTCTTCGGTGCCAGGTCGTGAATGACCTTGTCGGCACCTTCCCAGAATGCGTCGGCGGTGAGGCCGGTACCGGGAATGGCTTCGTTGTTCACGAAGTCGAACAGGACTTTGGCGACCTGCAGGCCACCGACTTGAACGTGTTCAGTCATTGCTTGCCTCACTCTGCTCAGCTATTTCGCTTTTCAGCTCTTCAATTTAACAATGAAGCCTCTGGCCATTTAAACCACAAACCTTCCGACCAGTACATGCCATTGCTGGCGGCTGGGCTGGGACCAATCAACGGCTTGGGGCCTTGATGACGGGGCTTTCAGGGTTGCGAACGTGCCTTGGGCAGACATCGATCCAGCGTTATGTAGTGCGCGCCGAGGCATACTACATGATGCGTTGCGCTTGTGAAAATGAGACTAATAACGTCGTTCTGCGACTCCATGACGCATTGCGGTCACAGCGCGGAACGGGATGTTCTCAAAAAACCAATGGATTGTTCCAGCTAAATATAAAAACTTGTACACGATTTGTTGTCTCGAGCGTCTGAGGCGACTGTTCATCCCTTGCCTATACTTGCCCTTCTATAACAAAAGTCATGACAAGAGGGCTGCGCCATGGACCATCTCGTACTCACTGTTTTCGCCCCGGACAAGCCCGGGCAGGTAGAGCGCATCGCCCAATGTATCGCCGAGCATGGGGGTAACTGGCTGGAAAGCCGCATGTCGCGGATGGCCGGGCAGTTTGCCGGGATTCTGCGGGTCGGCGTGCCGGCAGAGGCTTACGACGAATTAGTCGATGCCCTACAAACACTGTCGGCGCATGGCATTCGCGTGTTGATTGCCGAAAGTGGTATCGAGCAATCCTGCACCTGGAAACCGATCGCCATGGAACTGGTGGGCAATGATCGCCCGGGGATTGTGCGCGACATCACCCGCTTGCTGAGCGAGCAGGGTGTAAACCTCGAACGTCTGGTGACCGAAGTGCGGCCGGCACCGATGAGCAGCGAGCCGTTGTTCCATGCCGAAGCGATTCTCGCGGTGCCGCTGACGCTGTCGCTCGACGTGCTGCAATCGCGCCTTGAAACCCTGGCCGATGATTTGATGGTGGAACTGGTATTACGCACAGAGGTTTAGGCGCTGCACGGGTTATCCAGTTTAAACGTGCACCTGCCTGTGGATAACCTGTAGAGACTGCCCGCAACGCCACGCCCGCCGTGGTTTTGCGGATACTGATCAAAAAATCGCCAGTATTCAGTGAGTTGCGCACAAACGGCGGGGATCACGCTGTGGATAAGCTTGGGAAGGAACGATACAGGCCACGAGAACCGTGGCCTGCGAAGTGTTGTGCGTTTTTTGATCAGCTGCGTCGGCGCAGACTTATCCACGCATCGACGCTGTAGACGGCCAGACCGGCCCAAATGAAGATAAACGCCACCAAGGTGCTGGACGACAAGTGCTCACCGAACAGCAACACCGCTTGCAACAACACCAGGGTGGGCGCCAGGTATTGCAGGAAGCCGATGGTGGTGTAGGGCAAGTGCCGGGTGGCGGCGTTGAAGCACACCAACGGAATCAACGTCACCGGGCCGGCCGCCACCAGCCACCAGGCTTCGGACGTCGTCCAGAACTCGGGTTGAGCGCTGGTCGCGGTCGGGTTGAACAGCAGCCATGCGACGGCAATCGGCACCAGCATCCAGGTTTCCACCACCAGCCCCGGCAACGCCTTGACCGGTGCCTGCTTGCGGATCAGCCCGTAGAAACCGAAGGTCAGTGCCAGCACCAGCGACACCCACGGCAGACTGCCGACCTGCCACACCTGCTGCGCCACACCGACCGCCGCCAGACCCACCGCGACCCACTGCATGCGCCGCAGGCGTTCGCCGAGAATCAACATCCCCAGCAGCACGTTTACCAGCGGGTTGATGTAATAACCCAGACTCGCTTCAAGCATGCGCCCGTTGTTCACCGACCACACATAGGTCAGCCAGTTGGCGGCGATCAGCGTGCCGCTCAAGGCCAGAATCGCCAGCCGCTTGGGGTTGTCGAGCAATTCGCGCAACCAGCCCGGGTGTTTCCACACCATCAGCAGCAGCGCGCCGAACAGCGCCGACCACAGCACGCGATGGATGATGATCTCGACCGCCGGGACTTCGGCGATGGCTTTGAAGTAGATCGGGAACAGGCCCCAGATGATGTAGGCACTCAGGCCCAGAATGTACCCGCGACGCGGGTTGGCGGCTTGCATGCAGAATCCTTGCTTAGGCAGCTAACAAAGCAGGGATTGTAAGGAGGTTTGTCGGTGAATGCCTTAGCGAGAAGGTCGGAAAATTGTGAACACTGGATAAATGTGGGAGGGGGCTTGCTCCCGAAGGCGCTGTGTCAGCCAACATCAATGTTGAATGTCAGACCGTCTTCGGGAGCAAGCCCTCTTCTACAGGGGGGGGGGGTGAATCAGAACAGTTTCAGCGGTTCTTCATTGAGTGCCGACAACTGCTCACGCAACGCCAGCACCTGATCGCCCCAATAGCGCTCGGTGCCGAACCACGGAAAGCTGCGTGGAAACGCCGTGTCGTCCCAGCGGCGCGCCAGCCAGGCGCTGTAATGCATCAGGCGCAGGGCGCGCAGCGGCTCGATCAGCGCCAGTTCGCGTGGGTCGAAGTCGTGGAATTCGTTGTAGCCGTCCATCAGCTCCGACAACTGCCCCAGACACTCCTGGCGATCACCGGCGAGCATCATCCAGATGTCCTGCACCGCCGGACCCATGCGGCAATCGTCGAGGTCGACGATGTGGAACATCTCGTCGCGGCACATCATGTTGCCGGGGTGACAGTCGCCGTGCATGCGGATGTTCTGGTGCGGCGTGGCGGCGTAGACGTCTTCAACACGTTTAAGCAGGTCCCGGGCGACCGATTCGTAGGCCGGCAACAGGCTCTTGGGAATGAAGTTGCCTTCGAGCAACGTGGTCAGCGAGGCATGGCCGAAGTTCTGTACGCCGAGGGCTTCGCGGTGTTCGAACGGTTTGGTCGCACCGACGGCATGAATGCGCCCGAGCAACTGGCCGAGGCGATACAACTGATCGAGATTGCCCGGCTCCGGCGCCCGGCCACCGCGACGCGGGAACAGGGTGAAGCGGAAACCGGCGTGTTCGTGCAGGGTTTCGCCGTTGTGGATCAGCGGCGCCACCACCGGGATCTCGACGTCGGCCAGTTCGAAGGTGAACTTGTGTTCTTCGAGGATGGCTTCGTTGGTCCAGCGCTGCGGCCGGTAGAACTTGGCGATCAGCGGTTCGCCGTCTTCGATGCCGACCTGATAGACGCGGTTCTCGTAGCTGTTGAGCGCCAGAATGCGTGCATCGCTCAAAAAACCGATGCTTTCAACGGCATCGAGGACGAGGTCGGGTGTGAGGGTTTCAAACGGATGGGCCATGCTGACTCCTGCGCGCAGCAGGCTGCCGCGTCCGGCCCGGCATGGTAACGCAGACTGTAAGGGTTGAGGGTTTTGCCTTGAATGGTAGGCTGCCTGTAAGGGCCCCTTCGGGAGCAAGCCCCCACCCACAGTGGATTTTCTGTGTACCTGCAATCTTCAATGCGGCACAGATCCAATGTGTGTGGGGCTTGCTCGCGAAAGCCGTTTGTCAGGCGCCGACTATTGCGCCGTCTTCACGGGTAATCGCAATCACCGAAGAGCGCGGTTTGCCGTTCGGCAGATGCTCGGGGAAAGTCGAACCGCCGTTTTCGCCGGGATGCTGAATCCCGACAAACAGGGTTTTCTGATCCGGCGAGAAGCTGATCCCGGTCACTTCACAACCAATCGGCCCGACCATGAACCGGCGAATTTCACCGGTCGCAGGGTCAGCGCAAAGCATCTGGTTGTTACCCATCCCGGCAAAGTCCCCGGCGTTGCTGGCGTCACCGTCGGTCAGAATCCACAACCGCCCGGCCTTGTCGAAACCCAGGCCATCCGGGCTGTTGAACATGTTCTGCGGAGTGATATTCGACGAGCCAGCCTTCGGCGTGCCGGCGTGCACGCCCGGGTTGCCGGCGACCACGAACAGATCCCAGGCGAATGTCTTCGACGCATGATCGTCGCGGTCGGTGCGCCAGCGCAGGATCTGCCCGTAGACGTTTTTCTCCCGCGGGTTCGGCCCGCCCACCGGTTGCCCGTCCTCGCCGCGTTTGGCGTTGTTGGTCAGGGTGCAATAAACCTGGCCGTCCTTCGGGCTGACCACGATCCATTCCGGACGGTCCATGCGTGTTGCGCCGACCACACTGGCCGCGAGGCGCGCATGGATCAGCACTTCGGCCTGATCGGCAAAACCGCTGCTGGCGTCGATGCCGTTCTTGCCGTGGGTCAACTCGATCCACTGGCCCTGGCCTTTCGGATGGTCCGGGTTGCCGTCACCGGCATCGAACTTCGCCACGTACAGGGTGCCGTGATCGAGGATATTGCGGTTGGCCTTGGCGTTGCGGTGGTTGATGCGGTCGCGGCTGACGAATTTGTAGATGAACTCGCCACGCTCGTCATCGCCCATGTACACCACGGCGCGGCCGTCGTCGGTTTCGGCCAGGGCCGCGTTTTCATGTTTGAAGCGGCCCAGGGCCGTGCGTTTGACCGGGGTCGACTGCGGATCGAACGGGTCGATCTCGACCACCCAGCCATGGCGGTTGAGTTCGTTGGGGTTCTTGGCCATGTCGAAACGCGGGTCAAACGGGTGCCAGTTGATCTCGCGGCTGGCCGCCGAGACACCGTAGCGCTTCTGCGCCGGGTCGAACTGCTGCTGGGCGTTGCTGCTGCCGAAGCAGTCGGTGAAGTTTTCTTCGCACGTCAGATACGTGCCCCACGGCGTTATACCGTTGGCGCAGTTCTGGAAGGTGCCGAGGACTTTTTTACCGTGTTTGTCGGCACGGGTTTTCAGCAGGTCGTGACCCGCGGCCGGGCCGCTGATACGCAGTGGCGAGTTGCCGTGGATGCGGCGGTTGTAGCGCGAGCCTTGAACGAATTGCCACTGGCCGTTCTTGCGTTGCACTTCAATCACCGACACGCCTTCGCAGGCCAGGGCTTTGCGCACGTCTTCGGCCGATTGCGGCATGCCGCCGTGCGGGTAGAGGTAGCGATAGTTGGTGTATTCGTTGTTGATCGCCATCAACGCGCGGTTTCTGTCATCCGGGAATTCGAACAGGCTCATGCCGTCGTTGTTGTCACCGAACTGCACTTCCTGCGCGGCGGCGGTGCCGTTGCCACTCGGATCGAAAGCCGGGCCGTTCTTGTGCAGCGGTTGGCCCCAACTGATCAGTACCGAGGACTTATAGCCTTTGGGCAGGGTAATGACGTCGGTGGTCGCGGCGCTAATGCTTTCAAAGCCAAGCAAGCGGCTGTTGCCGGCGCTGACGCCTGTGGCCAGCGCGCTGCGGCTCAACAGGCTGCCACCGAGAAACATGGCCGCGCCGCACAGCGCGCCGGCGCCGATGAAGCCGCGACGGCTGAGGCCGACCATTTTTTCCAGGTCAGTGGATTGGTTTTCTTCTAATAGGCTCACATCAGGCTCCCTGCTTGGTTTTGGCAGCCACCTTAATGGGGAGCGATGAAGTTTTTGTTGCAGGCCGACCCTACAGCGGCGTGCCGATCAGCACGTTGGACGGCGAGAACTGTACGTGCACCGGTTGCTCAACGTTCAGTCCGCGTGTGCGAAGTTGCAGCGGCTCAGCCAGGGCGCAGAGCGTGTGGCCGTTGGGCAGGGCGATGCGCACTTCGCTGGGGCCGTCTTCAGCGTCGAGAATGGCTTCAATCGTGCCGCGCAGAAGATTGTGACCAGATGTTGCAGGTTGCTCGATGCTCAGCAATTCGAGCCAGCCTGCCTTGATCAGCGCCACCACTTCAGTGCCCGGTTGCAGCTCCAGGTGCACGGTGCTGTCGTGGGTGATCTGCGCGTTGAGGCAAAGACCTTCGGCCAACTCCAGGCGGATCAGGTCATTGCGACCCTGGCCGGCGATCGCCACGACTTTGCCGTGCAACTGGTTGCGCGCGCTGGTGCGCAGCATCAGTCGACCGAGCAGGTCGAGGTCGCTGGCATCTTCCGCCGCTTCCAGCACCTGCGCCTGTAAGGCCTGCAGCTTTTGATAAAGGCGCAGCACCCGCTCACCTTCGCTGGACAGTTTGGCCCCGCCGCCGCCCTTACCGCCCACCGCACGCTCGACCAAGGGTTTTTGCGCCAGGTTGTTCAGCTCATCGATGGCGTCCCACGCGGCTTTGTAGCTCAAGCCTGCGCTTTTCGCGGCACGGGTGATCGAGCCCTGTTCAGCGATGTGTTGCAGCAGGGCAATGCGCTGCGGCCGTCGGACGATGTGCTGGGACAACAGGGAAGGCATGGACATGGGGGGACGCTTTTGACTGTGGCGATGGGAGGTGAAATTGGCCGCTGGCAACGCGTGAGTCAAGCCCCTGCCCGCAGGGCCGGTTGCCTGATCAGGATCCGGATTTCGGGGTGCGCGCCAGGCAATACACATCAACCCTTGCCGCGCCGGCGTTCATTAACAATCGAGCGAGCGCCTGAGCCGTGGCGCCGGTGGTCAGCACGTCATCGATCAATGCCAGATGCCGGCCGCGTACATCCGCCTGGGGCGTCAAAGCGAAAGCATTGCGCAAATTGCGTTTTCGCGCCTTGGCATCCAGATCCTGTTGCGCGCGGGTGTCTTGAATCCTGCACAGCACCTGCTCATCGCAAGGCAGGTCCAGTTTTAGGCTCAACCACCGCGCCAGCATCGCCGCTTGATTGAAGCCGCGTTGACGCAGACGTTTGCTGGCGAGTGGCACCGGTAACAACACGTCGGGGCGAGGCAGATCTTCATCAAAGCGATATTGCAGGTATTGTCCGAGAACGTCGGCGAGCAGGTGGCCAAACGGCCATTTTGCGTTGTGTTTAAAACGCGTAATCAGACTGTCCACGGGAAAGCCATAAAGCCACGGCACAGCGACCTGTTCGAACGCCGGCGGCTCTAGCAGGCAGTCTGCGCAAGTCAGGCCGGATTCAGGCAGCGGCAAAGCGCAGGTCCGGCATTGGCCCATGAGCCAAGGCAATTCGGCTTCGCAGGCCATGCACATTGGCGTTTCTGCCTCTGCCGGCTCATCGCACAGCAAACAGGTCTGTACGTTTTTTAAACAGATGTAAACTTGTCCTTCGTATCGTGGTTGACAGCGCATGGCTCTTCCTTAAATATGCCGAACATCCGTGTAGCGACTGTGGGTATTCCGTTTCCCAGTCGCCAGCCAAGCATAACCAAGGAAATACCCATGAGCGCGAGCACCACTGCCACCCTGCGTCACGACTGGTCACTGGCCGAAGTCAAAGCACTCTTCGTACAGCCATTCAACGACCTGCTGTTTCAGGCTCAGACGGTGCACCGCGCCCATTTCAACGCTAACCGTGTGCAGGTCTCGACGTTGTTGTCGATCAAGACGGGTGCCTGCCCGGAAGACTGCAAGTACTGCCCGCAGTCTGGTCACTACAACACCGGCCTTGAAAAAGAAAAACTGATGGAAGTGCAGAAAGTCCTCGAAGAGGCGGCACGCGCCAAAGCCATCGGGTCGACCCGCTTCTGCATGGGCGCGGCGTGGAAACACCCATCGGCCAAAGACATGCCGTATGTGCTGCAGATGGTCGAAGGTGTGAAAGCCATGGGCCTGGAAACCTGCATGACCCTCGGTCGTCTCGATCAGGATCAAACCCAAGCGCTGGCCAAGGCCGGGCTCGACTACTACAACCACAACCTCGACACCTCGCCTGAGTTCTACGGCAGCATCATCACCACCCGTACTTACGGCGAGCGCCTGCAAACCCTGGCTTACGTGCGTGAGTCGGGGATGAAGATCTGTTCCGGCGGCATCCTCGGCATGGGCGAGTCGCTCGACGACCGCGCCAATCTGCTGATCCAGTTGGCCAACCTGCCGGAGCATCCGGAGTCGGTGCCGATCAATATGCTGGTCAAAGTCGCTGGCACGCCGCTGGAAAATGCCGACGACGTCGATCCGTTCGACTTCATCCGCATGCTCGCGGTGGCGCGCATTCTCATGCCGCAATCCCACGTGCGCCTGTCCGCTGGTCGTGAAGCGATGAACGAGCAGATGCAGGCCCTGGCATTCCTCGCGGGCGCCAACTCGATTTTCTACGGTGACAAATTGCTGACCACCGCCAACCCGCAGGCTGACAAGGACATGCAGTTGTTCGCACGTCTGGGCATTGAGCCGGAAGCCCGCGAAGAGCATTCGGATGAAGTGCATCAGGCGGCCATCGAGCAGGCGTTGGTTGAGCACAAGAGCAGCGAGCAGTTTTATAACGCGGCGGTTTGAAGCCTGCCCCGTTTCCTTTGAAGGAATGCAAAACCCCTGTGAGAGCGGGCTTGCTCGCGAAATCGGTGTGTCAGTAAAGGCGTTGTTGGCTGATACGAGGCTTTCGCGAGCAAGCCCGCTCTCACATTAGAAAACTTGTGCTGACACTCGAGGCCTGCATGTCTTTCGATCTCGCCGCACGCCTTGCTGCCCGCCGTGCCGAAAATCTCTATCGCCAGCGCCCGCTGCTCGAATCCCCGCAAGGGCCCGAGGTGGTGGTCGACGGCCAGCCATTGCTGGCGTTCTGCAACAACGACTACCTGGGCCTGGCCAATCACCCGCAAGTGATCGAAGCCTGGCGCGCCGGTGCCCAGCGCTGGGGCGTTGGCGGGGGCGCCTCGCATCTGGTGATCGGCCATAGCGGCCCACATCATGCACTCGAAGAGGCCTTGGCCGATCTCACCGGGCGCCCACGTGCGCTGCTGTTTACCACGGGCTACATGGCCAACCTTGGCGCGGTCACGGCGCTGGTCGGGCAGGGTGATACGGTGCTGGAAGACCGACTCAACCACGCCTCATTGCTGGACGCCGGGCTGTTGTCCGGTGCGCGGTTCAATCGTTATTTGCACAACGACGCCGGCAGTCTGGCCAAGCGTCTGGAGAAAGCCACCGGCAATACATTGGTGGTCACCGACGGCGTGTTCAGCATGGATGGCGATCTTGCCGACTTGCCAGCGCTGGCCCGTGAGGCCAAGGCCAAGGGCGCGTGGCTGATGGTCGACGATGCCCATGGCTTCGGCCCGTTGGGCGCCAACGGCGGCGGGATTGTCGAGCATTTCGGTTTGGGCCTGGACGATGTGCCGGTATTGGTCGGCACCCTGGGCAAGGCCTTCGGCACGGCTGGCGCATTTGTCGCCGGCAGTGAAGCGTTGATCGAGAGCCTGATCCAGTTCGCCCGTCCGTACATCTACACCACCAGTCAACCGCCGGCGCTGGCCTGCGCAACCTTGAAAAGTCTGGAGTTGCTGCGTAGCGAACACTGGCGTCGCGAGCATTTGCAGGCGCTGATCCGCCAGTTCCGCCACGGCGCTGAACAGATCGGTCTGGAGTTGATGGACAGCTTTACGCCGATCCAGCCGATCATGATTGGCGACGCCGGCCGTGCTGTGCGTCTGTCGCAGATGCTGCGTGAGCGCGGGCTGATGGTCACCGCGATTCGTCCTCCGACCGTGCCCGCCGGTAGCGCACGACTGCGTGTGACTCTGACCGCCGCCCACAGCGAGGCGCAGGTGCAGCTATTGTTAGAGGGACTGGCCGATTGCTTTGCCCAACTGTCGTCGGAGCCAAGCCATGCGTGATCGCCTGATTCTACTGCCCGGCTGGGGCCTCGGTGTTTCGCCGATGGAGCCTTTGGCTGCTGCATTGCAAGGACTCGATGAACACTTGCATGTCGAGATCGAACCGTTGCCGGAACTCGACTCCAGTGATCTGCAAGACTGGCTCGACGAACTCGATGAACGCATTCCTCAAGATGTCTGGCTCGGTGGCTGGTCGCTGGGCGGCATGCTCGCGTCCGAACTGGCAGCGCACCGCGGCGAACACTGCTGCGGTTTGCTGACGCTGGCGAGCAACCCTGCTTTTGTCGCCCACGAACAATGGCCGAGCGCGATGCCCGGCGAAACCTTCGATGCATTTCTCGCCGGTTGCCATGCCGACCCACGGCTGACCCTCAAGCGTTTCTCGCTGCTGTGTGCCCAGGGCGCGCAAGACCCGCGCGGCTTGTCGCGGCTGATGCTCGGCGCTGCGCCGAACACGGCGCCTGCAACATTGATGGCCGGGCTGGAGTTACTCGCACAACTGGACACCCGTGAAGCCTTGCAGGCGTTTCGTGGGCCGCAGTTGCATTTGTTCGCCGGTCAGGACGGGTTGGTGCCAGCCGAGGCGGCGGGCGAGTTGTTCACCCTGTTGCCGGATATCGAAATTGGTCTGATCGAACAGGCCAGCCATGCGTTTCTTCTGGAAGACCCACACGGAGTAGCGGGCGCGATCCAGGCTTTTTTACATGAGTGCGGTGATGACTGATTTGTCTCTTGTCGCGCTGCCCGGCGGCTTGCCTGACAAGCGCCGGGTCGCGGCCTCTTTCTCCCGCGCGGCGGCCAGCTACGACAGTGTCGCCGAGTTGCAACGTGATGTCGGTACACAGTTGCTGCGGCGTCTACCTGTGGATTTCCGGCCGGCGCGCTGGTTGGATATGGGGTGTGGCACCGGCTACTTCACTCGCGCCTTGGCCGAGCGTTTTTTCGCAAGTCATGGGCTGGCACTGGACATCGCCGAGGGCATGCTCGATCACGCGCGTCCATTGGGCGGCGCCGAGCATTTCATCGCTGGCGATGCGGAGCGGCTACCGTTGCAGGATTCGACCTGTGACCTGATCTTCTCCAGCCTCGCGGTGCAGTGGTGTGCGAATTTTGATGCGGTGCTCAGTGAAGCCTTTCGCGTGCTGAAACCGGGTGGTGTTTTCGCGTTTGCTAGTCTTTGTGTCGGGACGTTGTTCGAATTGCGCGATAGCTGGCGCCAGGTTGATGGCCTGGTGCACGTCAACCGCTTCCGCGAGTTCGCTCGATATGAACAGTTGTGTGCGGCCAGTGGTTTGCGCGTCGTAAGTCTGGAGCAGCAGGCGCATGTACTGCACTACCCGGATGTGCGCAGCCTGACCCATGAACTGAAGGCGTTGGGTGCGCACAATCTCAATCCTGGCCGGCCGGACGGGTTGACCGGGCGGGCGCGGATTCTTGGTTTGGTCGAGGCTTATGAGCAATTCCGTCAGGCACAGGGACTGCCGGCGACCTATCAAGTGGTTTACGCCGTGTTGGAGAAACCCTTATGAGCGCAGCCTATTTCATCACCGGGACGGACACCGACGTCGGCAAAACCACTGTCGCCGCTGGGTTGCTGTGTGCGGCGCGTTCGGCAGGGTTGAGCACGGCGGCGGGCAAACCGGTCGCCTCCGGTTGCGAGGTGACGCCAAAGGGGCTGCGTAACGCCGATGCGCTCGCGCTGTTGGCCGAGTGTTCATTGCCGCTGAGTTATCAACAGGTCAATCCGGTGGCGTTCGAACCGGCGATTGCCCCACATTTGGCAGCGCGCGAAGCGGGTGTCGCACTGACGGTGCAATCGCTGCTTACGCCGATGCGCGAGATTCTGGCGATGAATGCCGATTTCACCCTGATCGAAGGCGCGGGTGGCTGGCGGGTGCCGTTGGCGGATCAGGACAATCTGTCGGACCTGGCCATTGCACTGAAACTGCCGGTGATTCTGGTGGTGGGCGTGCGGTTGGGGTGCATCAGTCATGCGCTGCTGACGGCTGAGGCGATTGCTCGGGATGGCCTGCAACTGGCGGGGTGGGTGGCGAATATCATCGATCCCAAGACTTCGCGGCTGGAGGAGAACCTGGCGACGCTGGCTGAGCGGATTCCGGCGCCGTGCCTGGGGCGCGTGCCGAAGTTGAAGGCTTTAAGTGCTGAGGCCGTAGCTGAGCATTTGCAATTGGATCTGCTTGACTAAGTTTTTAGCTATGAACAGGCACTGTGCCATTAGTGTTTTTGACGGGTGTTTTTCTGACGTCTCTGTTTCAATGGCGCCTATTGATCCTTCCCAAGGATGAGAACTTCCATGGAAATCTCCGGTAACACAGCTTTTTATGCGGGTCTGAGTACGATTCAGACCGGGCAGAACCGCGTCGATCAGGCCGCTAGCCAGATCGCCAACAATACCATTGAGCGCTCGGTTACCAGCCAGTCTTCCGAGGCGCAGGTCGATCGTCTGCGTGGCGTGGATCGCAGCCAGCAAATGGATCTGGGCAGCGACATGGTCGAGATGGCCCAAGGCAAGTTTCAAGTGGAACTGGGGGCAAAAGTCGCCAAGGCCTCCGATGAAATGCTCGGTACGATCATCGACACCTTCGCCTGATTTTTCGCCATTCATGCATTGCCGACGCCGCGCCTGTTCGCGGCGTTTTTCGTTGTAAGTCCTTCTCCCTCAACTAATCTTTTTTTATCGCCCGTGGCTCTTTCGAGCGCATGGCGGTTTGCTGTGTCCGGCGTTCGAAAGACGCGATGACGAACGGCAAAAGATCGATGCTTGACAAGATTTCGGCGTAAACGTATGTTTCAAACAACTGTTTGACCGTCACAACAAATCTACGCGGTCGTTCATTCCCGGTTACATCAGCAGAGGTTTATCGCTATGCCTGACTACAAGGCCCCCTTGCGTGATATTCGCTTCGTTCGTGACGAACTGCTCGGCTACGAAGCGCACTATCAGAGCCTTCCGGCTTGCGCAGACGCAACTCCAGACATGGTTGACGCCATTCTCGAAGAAGGCGCCAAGTTTTGTGAGCAGGTACTGGCGCCGCTGAACCGCGTTGGCGACACCGAAGGTTGCACCTGGAGCGAGTCCGGTGTGAAAACCCCGACGGGCTTCAAAGAAGCTTACAAACAATTCGTCGAAGGCGGCTGGCCTAGCCTGGCGCACGACGTTGAGCATGGTGGTCAAGGCCTGCCTGAGTCGCTGGGTCTGGCCGTCAGCGAAATGGTAGGCGAAGCCAACTGGTCGTGGGGCATGTACCCAGGCCTGTCGCACGGCGCGATGAACACCATCTCCGAGCATGGCACTCCTGAGCAGCAAGAGGCGTACCTGACCAAACTGGTTTCCGGCGAGTGGACCGGCACCATGTGCCTGACCGAACCGCACTGCGGCACCGACCTGGGCATGTTGCGCACCAAGGCTGAACCTCAGGCCGACGGTTCCTACAAAGTTTCCGGCACCAAGATCTTCATCTCGGCCGGTGAACACGACATGGCCGACAACATCGTCCACATCGTACTGGCCCGCCTGCCGGATGCACCGGCCGGCACCAAAGGCATTTCCCTGTTCATCGTTCCTAAGTTCATGCCGAACGCTGACGGCACTCTTGGTGCGCGCAACGCAGTGAACTGCGGTTCGCTGGAACACAAGATGGGCATCCACGGTAACGCCACCTGCGTGATGAACTTCGACGGCGCCACCGGTTTCCTGATCGGCCCGGCAAACAAAGGCCTGAACTGCATGTTCACCTTTATGAACACCGCTCGCCTGGGTACCGCGCTGCAAGGTCTGGCCCACGCCGAAATCGGTTTCCAGGGTGGCCTGAAATACGCTCGCGATCGTCTGCAAATGCGCTCCCTGACCGGCCCGAAAGCGCCGGACAAAGCGGCTGACCCGATCATCGTGCACCCTGACGTTCGCCGCATGCTGTTGACCATGAAGGCCTTCGCTGAAGGCAACCGCGCGATGGTGTACTTCACCGCCAAACAGGTCGACATCGTCAAATACGGCGTGGACGAAGAAGAGAAGAAGAAAGCCGACGCACTGCTGGCGTTCATGACGCCCATCGCCAAAGCGTTCATGACCGAAGTCGGTTTTGAATCGGCCAACCACGGTGTGCAGATCTACGGTGGCCACGGCTTCATCGCCGAGTGGGGCATGGAGCAGAACGTTCGCGACAGCCGCATTTCGATGCTGTACGAAGGCACCACCGGTATCCAGGCACTCGACCTGCTGGGCCGCAAAGTGCTGATGACTCAAGGCGAAGCCCTGAAAAGCTTCACCAAGATCGTCCACAAGTTCTGCCAGACCAACGAAGGCAACGAAGCCGTTAAGGAATTCGTCGAACCGCTGGCTGCACTGAACAAAGAGTGGGGCGAACTGACCATGAAGGTCGGTATGGCCGCCATGAAAGATCGCGAAGAAGTGGGCGCGGCTTCCGTGGACTACCTGATGTACTCCGGTTATGCCTGCCTGGCCTACTTCTGGGCTGACATGGCACGTCTGGCAGCCCAGAAGCTGGCAGAAGGCACTGGCGACGCAGCGTTCTACACCGCCAAGCTGCAAACCGCGCGCTTCTACTTCCAGCGCATCCTGCCGCGTACCCGTACCCACGTGGCTACCATGCTGTCGGGCGCCAACAACCTGATGGACATGAAAGAAGAAGATTTCGCGCTGGGCTACTAAGCCTTAACGCGGTCTGCACAGCCGCTGCTCCTTTCGGGGCAGCGGCTTTTTCTTGCCTGATGAAAAATTGTTTAAGCGATGAAAATTCCCCACTAAAACGCTAAGAAAAGACGATTTCCTGCCGTTAAAGAGGCTTCGATGTGACGCGCGTCACACCGCATGTGCTCAACTGCTCAAAATGCAGGCACAATGCCATCTTTTGCCGGGTCGGAGTTCTACCCTTTGCCGCGTTCTTCCGCTGTACGTCTCAGCCATTTCCTACCTTCACTGCTGTTGTTGCTCGCGGGGTTGGCGGCTGCGTACGTCAAAGACCTCAACGTGTTCTTCACGTCGCTGTTCAACGTTTTGCCGACTCTGGTACTGCTGCTGGGCGGTGCCTACTGCGCGGTTTACCGACGTCAGCGCGAACTGTTTCTGATGCTCACGGTGTACATCGCCTACTTTTTGCTCGACACCCAGACCGATTATTACCGCGACAACGGCAAGGTGCGCGAAGACGCTGCCGTGGTGTTCCATCTGGTCTGCCTGCTGCTGCCGTTGTTGTTCGGTGTGTTCGCTGCCTGGCAAGAGCGTACGCATTTGTTTCAGGACATGGTCGCGCGGTTTGCCGTGTTATTGGCCTTCGGCAGCGTGGCGCTGGGGCTTGAGCAAAGTTACCCACAAGCGCTGCTGATGTGGCTTTCGGAAATCCGCTGGCCGGCGCTGCACGGCGCGTGGATGAGCCTGATCCAGTTGTCGTATCCGGTGTTCATCTCGGCCTTTGTGTTGCTGGCCTGGCAGTACTGGCGCAATCCGCGTCCGCTGCACGCGGCGCAACTGGTCGGGTTGCTCGGGGTGTTCTGGATGCTGCCGAAAACCTTCATCCTGCCATTCACCCTGAACATCATGTGCAGTCAGGTGATGTTGATGATTGCGGCGGCGGTGGCGCACGAGGCTTATCAGATGGCCTTTCGCGATGAACTGACCGGGCTGCCGGGCCGGCGCGCGCTCAACGAGCGCATGCAACGCCTTGGCCGAAATTACGTGCTGGCGATGAGCGACGTCGACCACTTCAAGAAATTCAACGACACCCACGGCCACGATGTTGGTGACCAGGTTTTGCGTCTGGTCGCCAGCAAGCTGTCGAAAATCAGCGGTGGCGGTAGGGCGTATCGTTATGGCGGTGAGGAATTCGCCCTGGTGTTTGCAGGCAAAACCCTTGAGGAGTGCATGCCGCACCTTGAGGTGATCCGCGAGTCGATTGCTTCCTACAACATTCAACTGCGCAATCAGGAAAACCGCCCGCAGGATGATCAGCAAGGTCGTCAGCGCCGCGCCGGCTCCGGTGCGTCCAGTGTCTCGGTCACGGTCAGTATTGGCGTCGCTGAACGCGTCGAGCAACGCAACCCCGAACAAGTGCTCAAGTCCGCGGACGAGGCGCTCTACAGCGCCAAGGGCGCGGGGCGTAACTGCGTGGTGGCGTTCGGACAGAACCGCCGTGGCGCGGTGCGCATGGACACTGCCGCCGGTTGAGTGATGACGGCGCATTCAGCGTCTGGACAATGATTGTGGGGCAGGGGAGCCGGCAGTAGGTTGAAGAAATCTGCTGACGGAGAAGCCACCATGCCCGAGTACAAAGCTCCCCTGCGCGACATGCGCTTTCTGATCGACCACGTCTTCGACTTCCACGCCAACTACGCCGCCCTCGGCGCGCATGACGCCAGCCCGGACATGATCAACGCGATCCTTGAAGAGGGCGCGAAGTTCTGTGAGAACGTTCTGGCACCGCTCAATCGCAGCGGTGACGAAGAGGGCTGCCATTTCGACAACGGTGTGGTGACAACGCCTACGGGCTTCAAGCAGGCCTTCGCACAATATGTCGAGGGCGGCTGGCACGGTCTGGCGGCGGATCCGACTTATGGCGGCCAGGGCCTGCCGAGCTCGTTGGGGCTGGTGATCAGTGAAATGGTCGGCTCCAGCAACACGTCCTGGGGCATGTACCCGGGGCTGACCCACGGCGCAATGTCAGCGATCCACGCCCACGGCACCGCCGAGCAGAAAGACACTTACCTGAGCAAACTCACCGCCGGCCAATGGACCGGCACCATGTGCCTGACCGAGGCCCATTGCGGCACTGATCTGGGCATCATCAAGACTCGTGCCGTGCCCCAGGCTGACGGCAGTTACGCGGTCACCGGCAGCAAGATTTTCATCTCTGCCGGCGAGCACGACATGAGCGACAACATCATCCATCTGGTATTGGCCAAACTGCCGGACGCGCCGGCGGGCACCAAGGGCATTTCGCTGTTCATCGTGCCGAAGTTCTTGCCGGATGCTGCGGGTGAGGCCGGTGAGCGCAATGGCGTGTCCTGCGGTTCGATCGAACACAAAATGGGCATCAAGGCTTCAGCCACCTGCGTGCTGAACTTCGACGGCGCCAAGGGCTTCCTGATCGGTGAGCCGAACAAGGGCCTGAACTGCATGTTCACCATGATGAACCACGCACGGCTTGGTACCGGCATGCAGGGGCTGTGTCTGGGCGAGGCGAGTTTCCAGGGTGCGATCAAATACGCCAATGACCGCTTGCAGATGCGCTCACTGACCGGCGCCAAAGCCCCGGACAAAGCGGCCGACCCGATCATCGTCCACCCGGATGTGCGGCGCATGCTGTTGACCATGAAAGCCTTCAACGAAGGCAATCGTGCACTGACCTACTTCACCGCGCAGATGCTCGATGTCGCGCACCTGAGCGGCGATGCCCAAGCGCGTCAGGACGCCGAAGACCTGTTGGCGTTCCTCACGCCGATCTGCAAAGCGTTCATGACTGACACCGGGCTGGAAGTGACCAACCACGGCATGCAGGTGTTCGGCGGGCATGGGTTCATTCGTGAATGGGGCATGGAGCAGTTGGTTCGCGACTGCCGGATTGCGCCGATCTACGAGGGCACCAACGGCATTCAGGCGCTCGATCTGCTCGGGCGCAAGGTGCTTGGCAGTCAGGGCAAGCTGCTGCGGGGCTTCACTAAAATCGTCCACAAGTTCTGCGCGGCGAATGCTGAGCATGCGCAACTGGGCAGTTTTGTCGCTCAGCTCAACGAGCTGAACCAGCAGTGGGGCGACCTGACCATGAAGGTCGGCATGGCGGCGATGAAGAACCCGGACGAAGTCGGTGCCGCCTCGGTGGACTATCTGATGTACAGCGGCTACATCATTCTCGGCTATCTATGGCTGCGCATGGCGCAGGTGGCGCAGGCGCAACTGGACGCGGGCGAGGGTGAGGCGGATTACCTTCGGGGGAAACTGGCAACGTGCGAGTTCTATTTCAAACGGCTATTGCCGCGCACGGCGGCGCATCGTGCGGCGGTCGAGGCGGGTAGCGATTGTCTGATGAAACTGCCGGCAGAGCTATTTGCGCTCTAAGCGCAAAAAAAAGATCGCCGCCTTCGTCGGCTTCTCCAGGTAATCGCGTTTTACCTGGGTCGCTGGCGAAGGCTGCGGTCTTTTTTGTGGTGACTAAAAATAACAAATCAGTCACCGGTTGACCCTATGTGTCGCAAAAGTTGTTGAGGTACACTCAGCCTCAACGAAAGCACCATTCCACGAATCACCTGTTTAGATCTTGCGAGGTTTGCCATGGCTGACTACAAAGCGCCGCTGCGCGATATGCGCTTCGTCCTCAATGAAGTATTCGAAGTCGCCAAACTCTGGGCTGAGTTGCCGGCACTGGCAGAGACCGTTGATGCTGAAACGGTTGAAGCGATTCTCGAAGAGGCTGGCAAGGTCACCAGCAAAAGCATTGCGCCGCTGAGCCGCGCCGCTGACGAAGAAGGTTGTCACTGGGCCGACGGTGCCGTCACCACGCCCGCCGGTTTCCCACAGGCCTATCAGACTTACGCTGAAGGCGGCTGGGTCGGTGTTGGCGGTGATCCGCAATACGGTGGCATGGGCATGCCCAAAGCCGTGTCGGCCCAGGTCGAAGAAATGGTCAACTCCGCCAGCCTGTCCTTCGGTCTGTACCCGATGCTGACCGCCGGTGCTTGCCTGTCGATCAACGCCCATGCCAGCGAAGAGTTGAAAGCCGCGTACCTGCCAAACATGTACGCCGGCGTCTGGGCCGGTTCCATGTGCCTGACCGAGCCGCATGCCGGCACCGACCTGGGCATCATCCGCACCAAGGCCGAGCCGCAGGCCGACGGTTCCTACAAGGTCAGCGGCACCAAGATCTTCATCACCGGTGGCGAACACGACCTCACTGAAAACATCATCCACCTGGTGTTGGCCAAACTGCCGGACGCGCCGGCCGGTCCGAAAGGCATTTCGCTGTTCCTGGTGCCGAAGTTCATGGTCAATGCCGATGGCAGCCTGGGCGCGCGTAACCCGGCCAATTGCGGTTCGATCGAACACAAGATGGGCATTCAGGCGTCCGCGACCTGTGTGATGAACTTCGACGAAGCCGTCGGGTATCTGGTCGGCGAGCCGAACAAGGGCCTGGCTGCGATGTTCACCATGATGAACTACGAACGTCTGGGCGTCGGTATTCAAGGTCTGGCGACTGGCGAGCGCTCGTATCAGAACGCCGTTGAATACGCCCGTGACCGGCTGCAGAGCCGTTCGCCGACCGGCGCGCAGAACAAAGACAAGGTCGCTGACCCTATCATCGTCCACCCGGACGTGCGTCGCATGCTGCTGACCATGAAAGCCTCGAACGAAGGTGGGCGTGCGTTCTCCACCTACGTCGCGATGCAACTCGACACCGCCAAGTTCAGCGAAGACGCGACCACGCGCAAGCGTGCGGAAGATCTGGTCGCGTTGCTGACGCCGGTGGCCAAGGCATTCCTCACCGACCTAGGCCTGGAAACCACCGTACACGGCCAGCAGATTTTCGGCGGTCATGGCTACATTCGTGAATGGGGCCAGGAGCAACTGGTGCGTGACGTACGCATTACCCAAATCTACGAAGGCACCAACGGCATTCAGGCGCTGGACCTGGTCGGACGCAAGATCGTCGGTAGCGGCGGTGCGTTCTACAAACTGTTCGCTGACGAGATCCGCCATTTCACCGCAACCGCCAGTGCTGATCTGGGCGAATTCACCAAGCCGCTGAACGAGGCTGTCGACACCCTTGACGAGTTGACCGCATGGCTGCTGGATCGGGCAAAAAACAACCCGAACGAAATCGGCGCGGCGTCAGTCGAATATTTGCAAGCGTTTGGCTACACCGCTTACGCCTACATGTGGGCATTGATGGCCAAAGCCGCATTGGGCAAAGAAGCGCAGGAAGATTTCTATGCCAGCAAGCTCGGCACTGCACGCTTCTACTTCGCCCGTCTGCTGCCGCGTATTCATTCGTTGAGCGCGTCGGTAAAGGCTGGCAGCGAGTCGCTGTTCCTGCTGGAGGCGGCGCAATTCTGATGATGTAACGTCATGTAAGCATTTGCTTACGTGACATGATGCTGTTCTCCCATAGGCGTAGATTGGATCCACAGCTAATCTACATTTCATGGACGTCGCGCAGGAAGCGCAAAGCAACAACACGGACACGTAGGATTCTGCCAGGGTGGCGGAGTGAAATGGATGTCAGGGAAACAGTCTGCAAAGCCCCGCTTCGGCGGGGTTTTCTTTTTCCCGCAGAAAAGTCTCAGGCCAAGGGGACCAGTGGCGATGCGCCTGTAAGCGGTCTCTCCTCACGCGCCATCACCTCTTCCAGCAATGTGCGCAATAGCGCCAAAGAAGCCTGCTGACGTTGCACATCGCGACACACCAGCCCGACTTTCAATGGCACCCGAGGTTCGCTCAGCGGTTTCCACAGCAGGTCCTGATCGTGGTACTCCTTCTGAGAACGTCCCGGCAGCACCGTCGCCAGTTTGGTGTGCGGCAGACTGTCGAGAATCCCCACCATATTGTTCAGCTCGGCCTGTACCTGCGGGCGCCGTCCGAGGCTGGTCAGCTGTGCCTGCCAGATCTGACGAATCTGAAATTCTTCCCCCAGCAGCAACATTGGCAATTCGGCCGCTTGGCGCATCGATACTTTCTTGAATTCACGCAATGGATGATCCGCCGGGATGACCAGCGTCAGTTCATCTTCGTACAGCATCACGCCATGGAGGCCCGGTTGGCGCGGTGGTAGATAGCTGATGCCGATGTCCAGCGAACCATTGAGCAGGCGCCGTTCGATCTCCAGCCCGGTCAACTCATAGATTTGCACAACGAGATGCGGTTGGGCCTTGCGCACGCGTTCGAGCAGTTGCGGCACCAGGCCGGTGTGTACGGTTTGCAGCACACCAATCGCCAGCGTGCGCAACGCCTGACCCTTGAAGTTACCCAGCGCCTCGCGCGCCCGTTGCAAGCCATCGAGCAAGGGCTGCGCGTGGTTGTACAGCGTGTGCGCAGCCAGCGTCGGCAGCAGGCGTTTGCTGCTGCGTTCGAACAGGGTGACGTCGAGGTTCTGCTCAAGCTGGCGGATCTGCTGCGACAACGCCGGTTGCGAGATCGACAGCCGCTCAGCAGCCCGGCCGACATGGCCTTCTTCGTAGACCGCGACGAAATAACGCAGTTGTTTGAAATCCATAAGTAACACTTATCGAAAATGCTGGGAAATCGAAATAGCTCGAAGCCGTCAGTGGGCCTAGTCTACCCGCATTCACAAGGTTTACAGGGCCAGAAAGCGCGATGAATAACGTTCGCTTCGACAGTGTTTGCATAGGCAGTTCAAAAAACCCCAAGCGAGGTTTTTTTCAATGAATCTGTTCAGTTTGCGGCGCCAGACGCCAAGCCTTGATGACCTCTCATTCGAGGCCGCCCCGCCCGATACCGGCGAGCGCCTGATGCCGAGCGTCGAGCGACCACACCAGGTGTTCGTCCGGGGCCAGGGTTCTTGGCTATGGGACAGCAACGACCGGGCTTATCTGGACTTTTCCCAGGCTGGCGGCGCCAACAGTCTCGGTCACAGTCCTTCAGCGCTGGTGAAAGCCATCACCAGTCAAGCCCAGGCGCTGATCAATTCTGGTTTCAACCTGCACAATCGCGGCATGCTCAGCCTTGTCGAACGCCTGTGCGCCAGCACCTCCAGCGATCGTGCTTATTTGCTCAACAGCGGCAGCGAAGCCTGTGAAGCGGCAATCAAACTGGCGCGCAAGTGGGGCCAACTGCATCGCGGTGGCGCCTCGCGGATCATCGTTGCGAAACAGGGCTGTCATGGCCGTAGTCTGGCGACGATTTCAGCGTCGGACAGTGGCAACCTGCACAACCGTTTCGCTCCGTTGCTGCCGGGTTTCGACCGCGTGCCGTTCAACGATTTGCCGGCCCTGCACGCGGCGGTCGATGCGCAGACCGTGGCCATCATGCTGGAGCCGATCCAGAGCGATGCCGGGGTGGTTGCGGCCACCGAGCATTACCTCAAAGGCGTTGAGCGTCTGTGCCGCGAGTTGGGCATTCTGCTGATTCTCGACGAAGTGCAGACCGGCATCGGCCGCTGCGGCACCTTGCTTGCCGAACAATCCTACGGCGTTCGTGCCGATATCGTCGTACTGGGCAAAGGTCTGGGTGGTGGCGTGCCATTGGCGGCGCTGCTGGCACGAGGCAAGGCTTGCTGTTTCGAACCCGGTGAACTGGGCGGCACCCATCACGGCAACGCGCTGATGACAGCGGCCGGTCTGGTGGTACTCGACAGCGTGCAGGACCGGGCCTTTCTTGAACAGGTCAAAGACAACGGCCAGCATCTGCGCGAAGGTCTTGCGCGTTTGGCTCATCGCTACGGCCATGGCGAGTTGCGTGGTCAAGGGTTGTTCTGGGGCCTCACCCTGTCGGACGATTCAGCCGAAGCTGTGGTCCAGGCCGCACGGCACGAAGGCCTGCTGCTCACCGCTGCGCAACCCGACTGCCTGCGCTTCACCCCGGCGCTCACTGTCAGCAAAGCCAACATCGACGAAATGCTCCTGCGCCTGGCCCGAGCCTTCTCCCGCGTGCTTGGCGCACAGATGCAATGCCGCAAAGGGATTGCCGTCTGATCCGAACTGTCTTACCCGAATTCAAGAACCGTCTCGCGGTATAACGCACGCCCTACGCCTGATTCTTTTGGCGTGGGGCGTTTTTTTGTACGCAGTAGTGGCAAACAGCAGTCAGATGCAGTGAACCCTGACGAACGGCAAAGGTCGATTAGCTTGTATGGCTCAAATGAGCCAGCCCCCACTCAGGAGCTGCCCCATGGACTTTATTCGCATCATCATCGCTATTCTGTTACCGCCGCTGGGTGTGTTTCTACAGGTCGGGTTTGGCGGGGCGTTCTGGTTGAACATTTTGCTGACGTTGTGCGGCTACATTCCCGGGATCGTGCATGCGGTTTACATCATCGCCAAGCGTTGAGTTCTGCGGCGTCAGGTAAATAGTCTTCGCGAGCAAGCCCGCTCCCGCACTGGATGTGTGTTGTTCACAAATCTCCTGTGGGAGCGGGCTTGCTCGCGAATGGGGCGACTCGATGGATGAAAGTGGGCGTGGATCTCAGTCCGCCAACATCACCCGCCGATAAAACGTCCACTCCTGCTCCAACGCATGCGCCTGATTGACTGCGCGGCGGAAGCCATGGTGCTCATCGGCGTAGTAATGCGCCTCGACCGTAATGCCGTTGCGCTCCAGCGCCTGGGCCATGTCGCGGGTCTGTTGCGGCACTACGACAGCATCCAGTTCACCCTGGAAGAAAATCACCGGCACGCGGATGTTGCTTGCGTGCAGCAACGGCGTGCGGGCGGCGTAGCGTTCGGCGTCTTGCTCGGGATCGCCGATCAGCCAATCCAGATAATCCCCCTCGAACTTGTGCGTCGCTCTAGCCAACGCCACCGGATCGCTGACCCCATAAACGCTGGCGCCGGCACGAAACACCTGATGAAACGCCAAGGCACAAAGCGTGGTGTAGCCGCCCGCGCTGCCGCCACGGATGAACGCACGTTCAGCGTCGATCAGCCCTTGTGCGGCGAGATACCCCACCACTGCGCAAGCATCTTCGACATCCACATCGCCCCAGCTCAGATGCAACGCCTGCCGATATTCGCGGCCATAACCGCTGCTGCCGCGATAGTTGAGGTCAGCGACGGCGAAGCCACGTTGCGTCCAGTACTGGATGCGCGGGTCAAGCATCGGGTAGCAGGCCGAGGTTGGGCCGCCATGGATGAACACCACCAGCGGCGGTTTCACTTCACCGCCCATGGCCGGATAAAAGAACCCGTGAGCCTCTCCCGAACCGCTGGGGTAACGCAGGGTTTGTGGACGGCTGATGCGTTCGGCGGGCAACGGTGCGACGCCACCGGCCAGCACTGTTACGTCGTGGGATGCGCGATCAATGGCGATCACCGCCGAAGGGCTGATCGGCGAGGCCGCGATGCAATAGATGAATTGCTGATCCAGTGCCAGATGACGCAAGCGGCTGTAGTCGCCGGTGAAGTCTTCACCGTCGAGCGTCAGACGACCGAAGCCGCCCTCACTCCAACTGCCCAGATACGAGTCGCCAACGGGTAACCAAGTACAGCCACCCAGTTGCCAAGGCGCGGGCGCATGATCGGCTTCGGCGCTTGGCAACGCTTGCAGACCATCGTCTGTTTCGCCCCACGGCTGCCAGAATCCGCCGCGATCAGTCAGACAAAACAAGCGGTTTTCGGTATTGAATCGCGGTTGCTGGATCGACTCCTCAACCCCGTCACCCGCCAGGCAACGTGGTGCTGAAAAGCCCCCGTCAGCCGAGCGCCCAGCCACCATCAACCGAGTCGAAGTCCACGGTTGATGCGGCCGGCTCCACTCGATCCACGCCAAACGCTGGCCATCCGGGCTGATGATCGGCGCGGCATAAAAGTCCGCGCCCTCGGCCAGCACATGACGCGTGCTGTCAGCCAGATCAATCGCGACCAAGCGATGTTGATCGTGGTGTTCTTCCACTGCCAAGACCCGACCCTGGGCAACATGCAGATCGCCGTAGCGACACTCACCCGACGTCAGCGCTTCAGGCTGACCATCCAGCGCCTGTCGATACAACTGCTGATCCGCCTCTCCGACGAAAACCACCCCGTCGGGTGTCAGGCAAAACGCGCCACCGCCATATTCGTACACGCGGCTGCGCACGCTGAAACCTTCGGGCGTCAGACATCTCGCCAGGCCATCGCGCCAATGCCAGATCCGGCACGCCGCATCCTCCGGGCGATATTCATTCCAGAACAAACCGTTGCTACCCAGTTGCAGTTCGGCGAAATCCATCCCGGCGGCGACGGCTTGAGCGGCGCTGAAAGGCTCAGCTTTTGGCGATGAGGCGTGAGTTTCGTTCATTGCGAAAGGCCAGTTGTTCGATGGTTTGAGTGGCGTGCTCGGCTTCTTCGCGGGCCTTGAGGATCACACCGTGATGTTCGGATTTGCTGCACACAGGGTCGGCATTGCTCGCGTCACCCGTGAGCATGAACGCCTGGCAGCGACAGCCGCCGAAGTCCTTTTCCTTCTCGTCGCAGGAGCGGCACGGCTCGGGCATCCAGTCGTACCCACGAAAGCGGTTGAAGCCGAACGAGTCGTACCAGATGTGCTGCATGCTGTGGTCGCGCACGTTGGGAAATTGTACCGGCAGTTGTCGCGCGCCATGACAGGGCAGGGCAGTGCCGTCCGGTGTGACGGTCAGAAAGATGCTGCCCCAGCCATTCATGCAGGCTTTCGGGCGTTCTTCGTAATAGTCCGGGGTGACGAAAATCAGCTTGCACGGATGCCCTTCGGCTTCCAGCTTGGCGCGGTATTCGTTGGTGATACGTTCGGCGCGCACCAGTTGTTCCTGGGTCGGCAGCAGACCGACACGATTGAGCTGCGCCCAACCGTAGAACTGGCAGGTGGCAAGCTCGACGAAGTCTGCTTCCAGCGCGATGCACAGCTCGATGATGCGGTCGATCTTGTCGATGTTGTGCCGATGGGTGACAAAGTTGAGCACCATCGGATAGCCGTGGGCCTTCACCGCACGGGCCATTTCCAGCTTCTGTGCGAAAGCCTTTTTCGAGCCGGCGAGCAGATTGTTCACCTGCTCGTCGCTGGCCTGAAAACTGATCTGGATGTGATCGAGGCCAGCCTTCTTGAAGTCGCTGATTTTCTGCTCGGTGAGCCCAATGCCCGAGGTGATCAGGTTGGTGTAGAACCCAAGCTTGCGCGCCTCGCCGATCAGCTCGGCGAGATCCTGGCGCACCAGCGGTTCGCCACCGGAAAAACCCAATTGCGCCGCGCCCATTTCCCGCGCCTCGCCAAACACCTTGATCCACTGCTCGGTGCTCAGCTCTTTGCCCTGCTCGGCGAAATCCAGCGGATTGGAGCAGTACGGGCATTGCAGGGGGCAGCGGTAGGTCAGCTCGGCGAGCAGCCACAGCGGCAGGCCGATCTCTGGCTTGGGCGGTACTTGCACCGATGAATCAGGCAAGTTCGATCCAGTGCTGCGCACGGGCAACCTCCATGAATTGCTCGATGTCGTCACCGAGTTCGGGCACGCCGGGGAACTGCTCGTCGAGTTTGGCGATGATCGCCGCGACATCGCGTTCACCGTCGATCAAGCCGCCGATCAGCGCGGCGCTGTCGTTGAGTTTGATCATGCCTTCGGGGTACAGCAGCACATGGCCTTTCTGCGCCGGCTCGTACTGGAAGCGGTAGCCGGGACGCCAGGTCGGGATCTTGCTGCGATCAAAACTCATAAGGTGATTCCTTTATGCCAGACCCGTTGCTCGGTCACGCTGTGATACGGCGGGCGGTTCAGTTCGTAAGCCATGCTCATGGCATCGAGCATGCTCCAAAGAATGTCCAGTTTGAACTGGAGAATTTCCAGCATGCGCTCCTGGCCCTCGCGGGTCTTGTAGTGCTCGAGAGTGATCGCCAGACCATGCTCGACATCGCGCCGCGCCTGGCCGAGGCGGGTGCGGAAATATTCGTAACCGGCCGGGTCGATCCACGGGTAATGTTGCGGCCAACTGTCGAGGCGCGATTGGTGGATCTGCGGTGCGAACAGTTCGGTCAGTGAACTGCTGGCGGCCTCCTGCCAACTGGCCCGGCGGGCGAAGTTGACGTAGGCGTCGACGGCGAAACGCACGCCGGGCAACACCAGTTCCTGAGATCGCAGTTGATCCGGATCGAGGCCGACGGCTTGGCCCAAGCGCAACCACGCTTCGATGCCGCCGTCTTCACCGGGGGCGCCGTCGTGGTCGAGCAGGCGCTGAATCCATTCGCGGCGGATTTCGCGATCCGGGCAGTTGGCGAGGATGGCCGCGTCTTTCAGCGGAATATTCACCTGATAGTAGAAGCGGTTGGCAACCCAGCCCTGAATCTGTTCGCGGGTGGCGCGGCCCTGGTACATCGCCACGTGATACGGGTGATGGATGTGGTAGTAGGCGCCTTTGGCGCGCAGGGCCGCTTCGAATTCGGCGGGGGACATCGGTTGGTCGGTCATTGCGGTTCTCCGGGGAACAACCGTTGGGATCCTGGGTGTCTGGTCTGATGCCTTCGCGAGCAAGCCCGCTCCCACGTTGGAATGCAGTCTGCTTGTGGGCGCGGGCGTGCTCGCGAAGAGGCCGGTCGCTACAGCACAATACTCATGCCGTCATACGCCACTTCAACATCACGCCGCGCCAGTTCCGCGCGCTGCGGCGAATCCTCATCGAGAATCGGGTTGGTGTTGTTGATGTGGATAAGCACCTTGCGTTGCTCGGGAAGCTGTTCCAGCACTTCGAGCATGCCGCCAGGGCCGTTCTGCGCCAGATGGCCCATCTCGCGACCGGTGCGGGTGCCGACGCCACGGCGCTGCATTTCATCGTCGTCCCACATTGTGCCGTCGACCAACAGGCAATCGCTGCCCGCCATGATCTCGAGCAACGGCGCGTCAACCTTGCCCAGACCCGGGGCATAGAACAGTTTGCCGCCAGTCTTCAAGTCTTCGACGATCAGGCCGATGTTGTCGCCCGGATGCGGGTCGAAACGATGCGGCGAGTAGGGCGGTGCGGCGCTGCGCAATGGCAGCGGGGTGAAGCGCAGGTTCGGGCACGCGGCGACGGTGAAGCTTTGATCGAGTTCGATGCGGTTCCAGTTCAACCCGCCATTCCAGTGGGTGAGCATTTTGAACAACGGAAAACCCGTGCTCAGGTCTTCGTGAACCATGTCCGTGCACCAGACCTGATGCGGGCAGCCTTCGCGCAGGCTTAGCAGGCCAGTGGTGTGGTCGATCTGGCTGTCCATCAGGATGATCGCGCTGATCCCGGTGTCGCGCAGCGCACGGCCCGGTTGCATCGGAGCGAAGCTCTGCAACTGGGCGCGGATGTCCGGCGAGGCGTTGCACAACACCCAGTTCACGCCGTCATCGGAAATGGCGATGGACGATTGGGTGCGGGCCTTGGCATTCAGGCTGCCGTCGCGAAAGCCTGCACAGTTGACGCAGTTGCAGTTCCACTGCGGAAAACCGCCACCGGCGGCCGAACCCAGAATCTGGACGAACATGAACGCTCCATCATTTCAACGCTGAAAATAAAACGCCTCGGCGAGCCGAGGCGTTGCACTGCAATTCTGACGAGGCAGAACTCAGCGGCTGGCGAAGTACATGGTGACTTCGAAGCCGATACGCAGGTCGGTATAAGCCGGTTTTGTCCAGGACATCAGGTGACTCCTTCATTGAAAGGGCGGGTGGGATAGCGCTATCCATAGGTATAGTCCACGGCAGCGCAGGGACGTTCCAAATAGTTAGGCGGCTATGTTACTCAAAATTTCAGAGGGATTGTCCGTGAATCTTTGAGAAAGCTCCTTGCAGCCTCGGTAATGATCATTTTCCCGCTTGCCAGGGGGCGCCCGGTATTGGGCCGTTGGCGAGGCAGTGCCAGCCGCCTTCGGCAGCGGTCAACCGTTGCGCAGCGGCCAGCAATGTCGGTCGACTCAGTTGGCCGATTGCCGCGACCAGTTGCTCCAGATAATCCGACGGGTGGCCGGCGAGTTTAGCCTGCCAGAGCAGTTCGGCAGCGTCCTTGAAAGGCAGATGGGTGCTGTCGAACTGATCCGCCAGGCGCTGGCGCTGTTGGTCGAGACAGGCCTCGTCGGTGGATTCGATCAATGCGCACATGCCTTCAAGGAATTGCTGAATGTGGCCGAGCAATTCTGTAGTCGTGGCGTTTGGTGATTGCACGCCGAACAGCAACCCGACCTTTCCATGGATTTGCCGCAGTGCACTGAACACGGCGTAACCCAACTGCAACTCGCCCCGCAGGCGTTGATAGAACGGCGTCTGGCAAAGCTGTGCGAGCAAGCGCCATGCGGCTTCGTCGGCGATGTCGCGCCCGGCGGTCGGGCAGAACAGCAACAAGGCGTGTTCGCTGGATGCTGTCTCGATGGGGTGCCACAAATGTTGTGTGGTGATCGTTGTCGGTGCCGGCAACTGATTGTCCGGTATGCCGGGAATACGGCTCAGGGCCAGGCCCATTGCCGATTGAGTCTGTGGATGAAGGCCCAACGCCAGGCCATCCCAGCGAGAAGTTGTCCACAGGTGTTTGGCGTCATCGCAGGTGTTCGCGGGTTGCAGACAATGCTCCGGGAGTGCCTTGAGCAGTTGGCGGATCGGTATCAACGCCGCTTGCGCCTCACCCAGCAGGGAATCGGTGTCAACTTGCGTCAGACATTTCAGCGCGTGCTCAAGGACGCTGGGCATGGGCTCTTGCAGCCCGGTCAGTTTCAACAGCCATTGATTGCCGCCCATGCTGAGCGATAACTCGACCCCGGCCTGACGCGCATCATCCTGAGTTGCTCGCAGACTGCGCAGCAGCCTCGATTGCAGAGCTGCAGAGGCCGCCGCCTCCAGTTGCCAGCGCAGATAAATCGCCCCGTCATCACCGTTGTCCGGCAAGGCCTGACTCAATTGCATTGGCGAACGTTCGCGACGCCCGCGTGAACGATCCTGAGCAAACGTGCGCAGGCCTCGGTGGGCGCTGGTTTGTCCGCGGATCAGTCCGGCGTTGGCCAGCGGCTCGTTGGCCCGCAGGAAAGGATTGGCGGCGGGCAGGTGCCAGTGGTGACTGAAGTTATCCACCGTGCCCATTTCACGCAGCATTCGTTTCAGCGCGCTCGCGCCCGATTCCGACAAACCGCTTTCGAGTTGCTCGCTGTCGAGCCGCGCCAGTGGCAACGCCGCGCTGACTTGTTGTTGACGCGCAAGCACGGCGGCGTATTCCTTGCGCAGCGGCGCCCAATCCTGTTGCGCGAAGAAACTCAGCCAGTCGCCCGCGTGTTCGCCAATGGCACCCAGCGATTCGGCGGGTGCATTGAATGCCAGATGCAGCAAGGCCTGCCCGGCAAAGTGATACAGCGGCGCTGCGTGCAGGCCGTCAGCCAGAGCCTGTGCCCGCAAGTACGCCAGCAATCCACCTGGTTTGGCGCTGTTGAGCCAATGGCAGAGAAACGCCATCGCCTCAGCCGACGACTCGGGCAACGCGTCGAACGCAAACAGCAGATTGCAGCGCTGTTCACCGACCTGTTGATAACGGCTCACCGCCAGCGGGAGGCTCACGGCTTGCGCAACGTGATCCCCGGCCGGCAACGTCGCCGCAAACTGCACGGCCAGTGCGCGCAATTGTTCAAGGCTCTGCGGCCCCACCAGGCTCAATGTCATTTGCCCGGTGCGATAAAACCGCTGGTGGAAATCCTTCAACGCCTCTTGAAACGCCGGCTGCTCCACTTGCAGGCTGGCCCGATTCCCCGCATGAAACCCGCGCAAGGGATGCTCGGCTGGCAAACCTTGGTACAACGCAAGATCCTGCTGCGCCGCAGGATCTTGCGACCAAGCGATAAATTCCGCCTGCAGCACTTCCCGTTCCCGCAACTGATCGTCCAGATTCATACGCGGATGGGCGAGCATGTCTGACAGACGCTCAAGCCCGACGCTGAACGATTGCGTTGGCAACTCAAAGAAAAAGTCAGTCGTACGCTCGTCAGTGCTGGCATTCACCTGCCCGCCGTGACCTTGCACGTAGGCCATCAACCCTTCGCTCGCAGGAAAACGCTCAGTGCCGAGGAACAGCAAATGCTCAAGAAAATGCGCCAGCCCCGGCCACGCCAAGGGCACGTCATGGCTGCCGGCAGCCACCCGTAACGCGGCGGCACTGCGCTTCAAACCGGGCGCATGACGCAGGGTTACGCGCAAGCCGTTGGCCAGGGTTTCGGTGTGGGGGCGGGGGGGAGTCGGCGCAGGCATGGGCACTTCCAGAACAGTGAAGTGCCAATGCTAGCGGATTAGCGCTGGTTCAGCGCGCCGTAAAGCTCGGGGCGGCGATCGCTGAGGTAGTGATTGGCGGCGCGGGAGTCGATCATCAACTGCCGATCCAGTTCGCCGACGATCAAGGCCTCATCCAGACCGGCCTGAGCCCTGCGGCTGCCGTCCGGCGCGGCGATGCTGCTTTGCCCGCAATAGTGAATGTCACCTTCATGGCCGCAGTAGTTGGCGTAAGCCACGTAGCACTGGTTCTCGAAGGCACGCGAGCGGACAGTGACGTCAGCGACGAAATCGAACGGAATCATGTTCGCCGTCGGCACCAGAATCAGTTCGGCGCCTGCCAGGGCCAGACGCCGGGCGTTTTCCGGGAATTCCAGGTCGTAACAGATCAGGAAACCGAGCTTCCAGCCATTGAGTTCAACCACGGGAAGCGCGTCTTCGCCAGGACTGAACATCGAGCGATCGAGATCACCGAACAGGTGTGTCTTGCGGTAATTGCACAGGCGTTCGCCTTGGGCGTCGATCATCTGCACAGCGTTGTAGATCTGCCCGTCGGCAGTGCGCTCGGGATAACCGTACACAATCGCAAGGCCGGCAGCCTTGGCGATCCGGCCGATCTGTTGCGCCCATTCACCGTTGTAGACCTCGGCCAATGTACTGACCGCCTCGGCGCCGATGTTGTAGCCAGTCATGAACATCTCCGGCAGCACCAACAGATCGGCGCCGTTGGCCTCCATCGCCAATCGATGCAGGCGTTGCAGGTTGGCGGCGGGGTCCAGTGGCAGCGGTGGACATTGGTAAAGGGCTACACGCATCAGGGATTCCTCTTACTCAGGCAGGGCGATAGGGCCGATGTCTTTGAACACATCACCCGGGCCCGGGTTCTCTTTATGTGTAGAACCGCCGAAATGGTTCATGATCCCCCACACCGCGTTGAGCGAAGTCTGCACTGCGCCTTCGACCCAGGCCGGCGTCCACGACACGTCGTCACCGGCGATGAAAATCCCGCGCTGTTCGGCTGGCATGTCGTCCTGCATGAAGTGCGCGTACATGCGCTGGTTGTAGCGATAGTGGCCGGGCAGGGCGCCTTTGAATGCACCGAGGAAATGCGGATCGGCTTCCCACGACACCGTGATCGGATCGCCGATGATCCGCGCGGCGATGTCGACTTTCGGGTAGATCTTTTTCAACGCGTTCAACGCTAGTTCCACACGCTTTTCCACAGGGTGCGGCAGCATCTTCAAGGCGTCGCTCATCCACGAGTACGACAGGCAGATCACGCCCGGTTTGTCGTCGCCGTTATCGAACAGATAGGTACCACGGGTCAGGCGATCGGTGAGGGTCATGCTCATCAGGTCGCGCCCGGTTTGCGGGTCCTTGTCCTTCCAGAACGGCCGATCGACCATCACGAACGTTTTCGACGATTGCATGTAGCGGGTGCGGTCGAGCGCCATCCACATCTTTTGCGAGAACAGGGTTTCGTCGCATTCGATCTGCGTGGTCAGCAGCCAGCTCTGGCAAGTGGTCAGCACGGCGGCGTATTCGCGGGTGTCACCGTTGTTGTCGGTGACGGCGAAACGGCCATCGGGCGCATGGGCAATTTTCTTCACGCCTGAACGTGGCGCGCCACGGTGCAGGGACTTCAGGCTGGTGCCTTCAGGCCAGTGCACGCAGCGCTGTGGCACATGGCGCCAGATACCCTGCGGCACTTGTTCAACGCCGCCGACCACCAAATGTTGGTGATCGTCGCAGTTGGTCATCACCACCCGGAAGATTTCCAGCATCGAATTGGGAAAGTCAGAATCCCAGCCGCCGGTGCCGAAACCAACCTGACCGAACACTTCGCGGTGATGGAACGATAACTTGGCGAACGCCTCGGACGTGGCGACGAAATCGTAGAAGGTGCGGTCATCCCACAGCGGCACCAGAGTGTTCCACAGCTCTTTGAGGCGCGGCACATCACGGTCGCGAATGGCTTGCTGGATATCGGCGAACTGTGAACCCGCCTCCAATGCATCGGCCCAAGCGTCAGCCACTTCCTGAAACAGGGCAGGAAGATCCTTCAGGCTTTGTGCGTAATGGGTTTTGCCTTCCAGGTCGATCACGGTGCTGCCGGAGGCGGGCGTCAACGGGTTGGGGAAGGGCTTGGTTTCGAGGCCGAGTTTGTCGACGTAGTGATAGAACGCAGTGGAGGACACCGGGAAACGCATGCCACCGAGTTCGGCGACGATACCGTCAGTGCCGTTGAACGCTTGCGAGCGCAGGCGGCCGCCCAGCTTCGAGGCCTCGTAAACCACCGGTTTGAGGCCAAGCTTCATCAGCTCATAAGCCGCCACCAGACCTGCGATGCCGGCGCCGACGATCGCCACTTCAGCGCCGTGGTGATGCTCGGGAATGCTGCCCAGGCCGGCCGGGTGTTCGATCCAGTCATCGAAGGCGAACGGAAAGTCCGGACCGAAAATGGTGATTGGCTTCTTACCGTCTGCAGGATGGCGATTGTTCTTGTTCATGGCTGACCTTGCTGGCGACCCGACGCTGGATGCGCGTCTGAGTATAGGAAAAGATGCCAGCCATTCTAGGGAGCCTGGGACACGTTAATAAGACGCAAAGTGTCGTCGTTTTGCCAGTTTATCGATCAAAGTGACGAGCCAGTGCTACACACCGCACTGTGGGAACCAGCCTGCTGGCGATGAGGCTCTCTCAGCCACCCGCGATTAAACCGGCTGTCCCCGATCAATCTTGCTACTCAAGATGATCGACGTGGTGGTCTTCTCAACCCCATCCACACTGCCAATCTGATCCAGCAGTTGATCCAGTTGCTCCGGCGAATCCGTGCGCAACCACGCCACATAATCAAATTCGCCGCTCACCGCACACAACTGCTGCACCTGCGCCATCGCACTCAACCGGCGCAACACCTCTTTGCCGGAGCGCGGCTGCACCTTGATCCCGACATACGCCTGCAACCCGCCATCGACTACGCGTTGCCCCAAACGCACACCATAACCGGTGATCACTTTGGCCTTTTCCAGGCGTGCCAGCCTTGAAGTCACGGTGGTGCGCGCAATGCCCAACTGCCGGGCGAGCATGGCGACGCTTTCGCGGGCGTTGATTTGCAGAGCGGCGATCAACTGGCGGTCGATTTCATCAAGCGCGGGTGGGCGGGTGTCGGGCAAGGGGGGCTCCATGGTCGCGGGTCTATGGGTTGCGCATGTTACAGGCTCAACGGGTGAGATATAGACATCACACAAAAACGGAAAAGCCGCGCAGTTGCGGTGCCTATCGAGCGAATATCGACTATTGAGCGTAGCGCTGTGCGAAGTCGGCGATTTTCTGTGTTGCCTGAAAATCAACCAGCTGTAGACCATGTGCCTCAATACTTTGCTTGGCAACTTGCACCGCTCTGCGGTGGCGAGGTGATTCAGTCTCTGCAGGAGTGCTAACGGGTATGAGCACGTTTTGCAGCTGAATTATGCCTTCCTGTTCCGCTCTCACGAATTTCATCAGCCACTGATCGCAGTGATCGAGTATTGCGCTGGGCTCTGACTGATCAAAAGCCAAGGGTTTGATAGCTGCCACGACCTTGTTGCGATGCACCAAGGGGAGATGCAGTTTAGTCAGGTCGCCAGTCAGGGTGTCATCGCGAAAACTACGAATAGATGCTTGCGAAAACAATTCTCGAATCTCTCGAACCATGACCTCTTCGCGCCGCTCGCGGCCTATGCCTTGGCGATCTATGTAGCGGTTGAACAGCGTAGCGAGGGTCGCGTCGAGGTTTTCTACAAGTATTGATCGCATGGGGCTGAAGCGAATCATCGACTCCTTCGGCTCCGTCATGAATCGAAAGTGGTTAACGATCTGCGACTCTTGAGCGCCTGCTGACATGAGGCGAATGCTGTCCAGTTCGTTTTGGGCTATTTCCATCGCCTTGCCGAAAAGGTTGCTGCACTCAAAGAAATGATTGACCCGTTTTAGATTTTTACGAGCGAGTTTGTACTCCATACGGCCAATAGCAGGCGCCGAGAGAACGATGCCCACATTGGCAAACTCTTCGGTTTCCGCAAAAGGCGCGAAGCGCACAATGCTGTAAAGGCAGGTGTATTTCATTTCAGGACGCTCCAGAATTCGTCCGATTGGCAAAGCATCAGGTTGCGTTCGATTTCCTCAAGCAGTGTTTCCAGTCCGAGTGCTCCGATGGACTCACACCACTCCTCGGGAATATCTGAGCATATGTCACGAAACCGTCCAGCAGTGTCATGCATCCGCTGAGCGTATTCAACTTTGTCGACCAGATCCAAACGCCATGCCCGATTTTCGGGGCCAAACACATGGCTTTCAGCAAACCCTGAAGCATCCAGTGGCCATTGGAATGCCTGGTTGTGATCGATCAGCTGTAGCTGATTGTTGGTAGTGCACATCAGCAGATTCGGGCGCCCACCAAATGGTCCCAACTGACGATCACTGTTACCGACCCAGTAATCAAAAACGAAGACGGCTTTTTGAAGGCTGCTCGGAACCAGTAGTGCTTGTGAATACAGCAGGTCAGCCGCATCGGCGATGTAGGCAAGGGCATAACTGTCCCCGGGACCGAGATCACTGCGAGCTTGCGGGTTATAACGCAACAAGGCTGGATCGACATAGATGCAGCCGTGCTCGGGGATCGGCAGGCCGAACTGGGCAGCCAAACGAGCGCAGAGTAGTTCGGCAATGCGTTCGGCGGGCGGCAGTTCCAAGCCTTTGACCACATAGTGCTGGTCATTGTTTGCACGACACAGGAATGGGCGTGTTATCCCTCCTTCCAGTCGACGAATGATCTCCACCGCTTCTACGTAGTTACCGACGGCCATTCATGGCTCCCTCATAAATCTGCTTGGCAGACAATACTGGTCTGCTTCTCGATGCACCATGCCTCCTAATCATTTCCAGGCTACATATCATTGGATATCAGGCTGTAGTGGCATCGACGCCCCGATTCACCGGGGCGCGAATCGAGGAAGGTCGTGCTAAACCTGCGTTTGGTTGCGTGTCGCGAAGCGTTGATGGTTGATGACCTTCACTACATCATCAATCACCGCTTTGCTCATCGCCGCCAGAAAATGAGCGCCCCAGGCATAGCGGTCAGTTTTTTTGTCGTAAGCGGCGTCTTCAGCGAAGGCTTTGACGAGAAACAGCAGGTCGGAGGCTTGAGACAGAGCAACGCCGATCGGGAGGCCGGCGCTGACGTGGAAAAGGGGTTGATTGGAGCCGTAGATGAAGGGGGTAAGGCCGATGGTTTTCAGGTCAGAAGGCGTGGACGAGTCTTTTTCAGTCAGGGTGATACTCCTAATTTGAAGAGGCACCGCATTCGTTTCCATGCGAATGGGTGACAGCTGCGCGCAGGTTGGAAACCGGAAAATCAGGAAACCGGCACGTCCGAAGACGTCCCGCGCGCAGCCGTCATAAATCTGGATCGCAGACTAAAAATCTTTGCGATCACGAAGGCAGAGCGTTGTTGTCATTAATTTAATCGGGTTTCCAAGCCTGGCCGCTGATGAGCAGCGACGCCTTGAGAGTATCCCGTCAAAGAAAAGCCCAACAGGCGCCAAACCGCCTCAAACCACCGCTTCGGAACTTGCCTACAGCCCTCGGGGAAGTCTTCCGAGCATTGCACTCGTATAGACCAAACCATCGCCCAATAAAAAGCCGCGCATTTAGCGCGGCTTTCAAAGTGGTGGGCCCACACGGACTTGAACCGTGGACCAAAGGATTATGAGTTGCCTAGAAACGCTGCAAGCTTAATAAAACCGTCCGTAGAGTAACGTAGGTACGCAAAGCTGAAAGCGGCGTAAACCGTGGGTTTAGCGTAGTTTTTAGAAATCTGCGATAGGTCATGACTGTACCGCTGTTGTACCGGTACGCCGCCACCCCAGCACAAGTCCGCAGCCTCAATTGGGTACACCGCATGGCGCAAGCCAGTGAGATCCTCACTGCAAAACTTCTCTCTAGCTTATCGAAGCACGTAGGGGAAATAGAAAACTCCTCTTTTCCCGTCTCACACTGCTTAGCAGCCTAGCTCAGGGTTCGATGCATAGGCTTGTGAAACGAGGAGGAGTGTTTTGGACGCAACGGCATAGGTAACTGCCAAGCCCGTTATCATGAATGTTAAGAACCACAGCATGTTGTTAATGGAGGTTGGGTCCATAAGGTTTGTAACGCCAATCATCACCATCCCGTAAAGCAGCGGGATCAAAGAGAGGCACAGCGCAAGCTTGGTTAATCTTTCAAGCATAAAAACATATTTAGTCCTTTCATTGCAGCGAGTTGAGACTTTAGCGGACTTCAATGCTAGCCTGGCGCGAATTAGATCGTAAACTGCAGCTGCGCCGCCTACAAAACAAACCCAAGCCATCGGGTCGTTCAGCATGAACTTAGACTGCGATCCAAAAAAATAAAGGGCGAGGTAGCCAACAGGTGCGATCAGAAGGAAAAGCACCACGCCGTAGATGTCGAAGGCTGCCTCGACGAACTTTTTCTTAACATCTCCTTTTAGTTTTTGGCTGATACGCCAATACATTAGGGGGGTGAATAAAATTACTATTACAAAGGCAAAAGCCGTGGACACCTGGACCCAATCTTTTGCATAAAAACTTTCGAACACCAAGGCAATTTCCTTCCAGTCAAATAACAAGGCAAAACACGTGGGTTTTACGCCACTTTGTCACATCAGAGCCTCGACCCACTGCATCCCTGTTCCTACAGAGCAGATCACTCAAAAAATGGGACGGATCAATTTTAATTCAACACTTAACCGAAATGATCCTGAGATTTTAAAGCAGGCGATCATGTCTTCTGATTACTCCAACTTCATCAGGCCGCGGGGTTTACTACTTACTTCAGCCACTTGTACAAACGATAACCACCATACCCAGCAACCGCTATTGCAGCCGCAGGCCACGCTGCTGCGCTGGCCACAGCCATGACGCCTGCGGCCATTCCACCACCACCCGCAGCGACGGCACCTCCACCGAGTGTGGCTAGTGCGGAGCTGGTTGCGGCCGCACCGGTCAGGCCTGCCGCATTCGCAGCAGCAACAGCCCCACCATAAACTATGGAAGCATTGGCTATGCCAGCTGCCGCACCGGTGGCGATGGCAGAACCCGCTGCTGTTTTATCACCTATTTCCATGTGACCACCAAATGTGATTTGCTCGGAATTCTGATAATAGCATTATGATGCCATGCAAGGAGGCTGGTGAAACATCAGATTTCGGCGGATAGCCAACCCTCAGCTTTTTCGGATAGCCGCCTCGCCCCCAACCACGCTAGCTGCCGGTCATGGACACCTAGTGTGCTGATCAACTCCGATGCAAACACCTGGTCAGGGTCGAATGCAATTGAATGGTCAGTGGCAATGCAAGCGGGTGGCCAAGTGGAATGCATTACGCACTCAGTGACATTTGCGCCTAGCCGATGAGGCTGCCTAGAATGCCCCCTCACTCTCTACTTAAGGAACGAGTCATGCGGTGTGATGTTCACTTACTAAATAGCAAAGGCGAGTCATGGTTTGACGGTAGCCGAGAGTTACCAGCCGACTACATTTTGAAATTGGCTGCAAAGCGTAAGCCCGCTGCCATGGAAAAAGGACTTGAATTCGCTCAGGGGGCAATCCCTTTTTTTGGTGCCGAGCTGGTCAAGGTCGTCAAAGCGAGGGGCAGTGAAGACGCAATTGACAAGGCGGTGATTGAGCTTGCATTGGCCACGGTAGTCGTTGAAAGCTGCATGGGGATCGGGGATGAGGTGCTAGCAAACCGCGACCTAAGATTGACTGTGCACGCGGACGGCGCTGTGCGATATGACCGCATGGACATTCAGTCCTAACTAATCATGACGTGGGCTGCTGGCATGCTTGGGTGGCCCCCATCGCTGTTTCACGACGTTGGAGGTTATCTGCGTTTCTATATGGGAGTTGTTCATCACCGCCTTCATTGAGGGAATGTCTAAAACCATTCACAACGATTACGCAAAAGTTCACCCACCCAAAGAGCCCCAGAAGAGGTTGGCAGTAAGAGCAATTGCCACCGCCGCGCTGTGCAGAATCACCGGTAGCAAAAGTCCGCCTGTCTGAATCCTCGCCACAGAAAAAATCACCCCTAGGGTAAACATCAACGCGTGTGTAGGCCAGAAATCGTAGCGGTCTAAGTGCGCGTACATAAAAAAGATAGATGAAAGGGTCACTGCCACAGTAGCTACGAGGAAATTGTGCTTGAACGGCAGCATGCCAAGGATGAAGTGCCTGAATGCAATTTCCTCCACAATAGGCGGCAGGATTAGTAATGAGATGACCATAAGCAGGTACTGCGGCTCGCTTTTGCCAAATCCGAGTCCTTGCATCGACAGCTCTCTGCCAAAGCCGAGAGAAATGGAACCCCCGATACTGACTGCATAAGCTGCTAACACCGATACAAGACCAATTACTAGATGGCGACGCTTAATTGTGCCCAACAAGCTGTCGTGTGGTCTGAGTCGCTTCTGCAGCAATAGAACTGCGACAAGCAGAATTGCAGGTGGACCATAAAGAATGGGGACGTCATAGGCTATCAGAGTGAGGTATGGAACATTCTCCATGAGTATTTTAACGAGCTGCCGGTAAATCACGTAAACGGCAGGGCCTATGAGCAGCCATGGCATCAGTGCCAAACCGTGATTACCCCAGAATAGGTGCCACGTTTTTGGTCTGGATGTTTCAGAGTCGTTCGTTGCTTGGTCTGCCATTATCTTCACTTCTCGTAATGTTCAGATTTTCGCGCCCGCGAAAATGGGTGGTGTCACCGGTTTTTTCGCGGGCGCGAAAATTCATGGTTGCTGGTGATACCCAGCGCGACAAGTCACCCTGGTTATCACCAGCTCGTTTGGAAGCACAGGGTTGGGCTTCTAAACGAGCTGCATGCACTATTTATTCACCGCGTAGATTAGGATTTCAAATCCTCTATGATTTTCGCGCGCGAGAAAATGAAGGCCCCTGTGAAGCAGAGACAGACAGTCGATCTTTCACGGCTATCAATTTTTAGCTCCCGTCAGTGGGTTATAACCTTGGGCCGCGCATCTGGCTCTCGCCATGATGCTGGCTGTACATTCCCTTTGCTTCGCCTCTGCCGCAGCTTCTGATTGGCGTTTTGCCGCCGCTAGCCGGCGCTCGGAGTCTTGCTCTGCTCTGCGTGTAGCCTCGGCAGATGCGCTGGCCTGGCGATCAGTGTCACGTTGGCGTTGAATAGACAGACGCTGTGCTTTCTGTTGCTCGCGTTCTGCCTGCTGCTCCGCCTGTAGGGCGTTCCGCTCTACCTGACGTGCTTGATTCTGAGCTTCCAACTTTGCCTGTTGCTCCTGGCGTTCTGCGTTTCTCTCCGCTTTACGGATCGCGCTGCTGAGCGTGTCAATGGGTGCTGTAGGTGTAGGCAGTGCCTGCCGCAGCTCGGACGGCTGTTCTCTACCGTAATAATCGGAAGCTTGCTCTGCTAGTGCTGCTGGCCCGAGCGCGCCTGCCTTATCGCCGTTCAATTGCACATCCAGTTGATGAACCAGGTTCTCAGTCTGAGCCTGTAGCTTGAATCCTTCTTGCAGCACCGACAGGGCATCAAGTACGCCATCTGACAAGCGCTGATAGTCGAAACGAGAGGGACGTTTGACCTCAAGCGCACTTAGAAATAATTTCCCCTCAACGCTCAGCGGCACCTGTTGTTTCGTAAGACCTTTGAAGGGCGATGTCTCAATGAGCTGCTGTGCCTGATCGTATCTTTTCTGTTGCTCCGCTGCTTTCTGAAGCACCTGTTCCTTGCTTGGAGCTTTGATACGCGACAGCTGCGCTCGGAGGTTAGACGTCTGCTGAGTCGCAACTTCTCGCAGCCACTCAGGCTGGTTCGCTATCAAAACTTGCAGGCGAGAAAGTGCCGCTTCAGTGTGTTGCACCGATTGGGCGCTCAACGCGTTGATTGCTTCAATGCGTTGAACTGCCTCGTCAGTTTTCATTGCAGGGTATCGGTAGGCATATACGATTGCTGCTAAAAGCAGAGCCAGTGCAAGGAGGGTGGTCGGAGACGTGGACCCAGGCCAATACCAGCGACCCTCTGCTTCACGCATCACGGGCATACGAATTTCGGTAGTCATCATGCTGCACCCCCATGTTCTTTTGGATACAGCCGGATTACGTCACGACGTTGAATTCGTCCACGATTGATGATCGCTATGGCAGTACCTGGGATGGCGAGCAGCGTATCAATCTCATCGGGCTGGATAAGGGGCGATAGCTCTAGCTGTAGTGAAGGGCGCAGCGGTGCCTGATTTAAATCATCAGGCACTACCATTCCATTCAGCCAATTCATGGCCTTGGGAGTCCACTGACGGTGCCAGAGACCGATAGCGTAAGACAGGCGTGGCGCGCCATAGCGACTCTGGCGATTCAGCGTCGTCGATTGCATTGCTTGATCCGTACCTGAGTTAGCGTATAGGCCAAGGTCGCTTGCTGCGTCTGGTAGGCCTTGGAAGCTTTGTGTTGAGGCCTTCCACACATGGCCGCCACGTTTGGAAATGTAATTGTTTGAATCGTCTGTACGAGGGGCTAACGCAATGATGCTGGCCAGGTTGCCGAGCATCTGAACCGCGCCATCACGCTCCAGGCGTTTATATAAACCGTCGACGTTTTGCGTTGCAAACATTAGGTACAGCCCCAGGCTGCGGGCAACAGGAACAGTCTCTAAGTCTGCTTTAGTTAATAGATTCTGTACCTCGTCGGCTGCAAGTAGCACGGGCCGGTGACCTTGTAGGTGTTGCCAATTGTCGCCGCGCTTTTTTACCGCGTCGTAGACTCGCCGCATGCATAAGGCCGAGATCGCAACCCCGCCAATCCCGTATTCCGATTCCGGTAGCAGAAGTCCGATTTTCTGACCGGTCATTACACCCTCAACCCTGAATTGGGTATCGGTTGTGTTGACCCATGGACCGAGCTTTTCTTGAAGCAGGATGTTCCCCAGCCAGGTTCGCAGCATGTTACTGATGCAACCTGCAGTCTTCTCTGGGAAGTCGGGATACTCCAGCAGCCAGTAGTGAGCGGCGGCGAGCAGGCGCCCGCTGTGGTCAATCTCATTGGATATAGGGTCTAGCCAGTCCGCTCGCTCTTGATGGCTTGCCAGGCAAAACTGCTGGATTTGTGTCAGCGTGTAGGGAAGATCAGGATGGGCTTCCACTAGGATTGCCGCCATACGCAGCATGAGGCGGGCAGAGTCGCGCCAGAAGGTATCTCCTTTTCCGTCGTCGCATACGTCGGGCAGAACATCAGCCAGAGCATCTGGCGTCATCTCGTAGATTGGATTGAATGGACCGTGGTCCGGGCTGATGAGCGTGTAGCCGTCGATGCCATGGAGCTCAAGCGGCAGTGCTCCCTTACCATCGAGCACCAGAAGACCTCCTAGATCGCTGTCGATCCACTGTTTTGTGAGCGGACGAATGACCCCTGAAGTTTTGCCCGTGCCGCTAGCTCCTAGCACACCGACATGAGTAGCCAGGTCTGTAACGGATAGGCCAAACGGTATACCCGCTTCTGTAGGCGCTAGCGGGTCACGTCGTTGCGCTAATAGGCCAGTACTGGTTCCGAGTTGGATGAACGGAGAGCAGTCCGTTTTGGCGTTTTTGATCTGCTCATTGCGTGCTTCCTCCAAGTGTTGGAAATATGCGCGCCCGGCCTTGTCGATTAACAGTTCGGTACCGCTTTCACGCACGGCTTGATCAAGCAGCATTGCGCGAACCGTAAGAGGGGATTTGGCCGTGAAGGTAAGATAGATCGCGAAAGCCCACATACCTAGAACGTATAGCCAATTAATCAGCTGAGCATCCAGGCGAACAAATGTGTCCAGATGTTCACGATAGGACGCCGAGAGTCCTCCAAAAATCAGGGCAGGGATAATGACTATTTGGATGACGAGGAGGAATACAGACGGGTCCGCTTCCTTCTGTGCTGGTTGTGCTTTTTCCTGATCACGCGGAATCCAGAAGGCCACACGTTTCCACACCAAAAGGGCGAAATAATCCAAGACCGCGAGCATGGGCGATGAGATTGCGAGCGCTGGAGTTAGCATTACTAAACCCACCATGAACAGCACAGCCTTTGTGGTCATCCATTCAGACCGAACAGCGGAAAACTCTAGGTCGGTGGCTAGTACTTGTCCCGTGACAGACTGGCCGTGGGAGTCTGTCACCAAAAGTCTGGCGCGGTCTGCCAAGTCTGGCGGAGTTCCTGGCTCCAAATCACGAATGACGCACCGGGAAATGATGCTTTTCACTGAGTCGATTTCATCCTGACGTACTGGTGTTCTTGGCAGGAGTACTTGAGCGATCAGAGGGCCAAAGAGTGTTGCAGAACAACACAGCAAAACGCTAAACCATACAGTGATTGTAAATGCCAGTGGGATGAGAGTGTCGTTTGTTGTCGTTCCAGCCTTGCTCACTAAAATATAAGTAAAAAACAATCCGATGAGCGCTAGCGCCGGAACAACCAACCAAGTTCGTTTTGCCCAAATACGTTGGGCGAGGAAAACACCAATCTGAGACAGCGAGAGCCGCTGAGCCATTCTTTCGATACGATCATTTGATAACCCGTCATGTTCAGTATCCGTTCCGCTGATCCAGTAAACTTGTGGATCTAGCACACTCTCATACTTGCGCCTGATGACAGTACGCATTCGTTTCTGTTCATGATGGAGAAGCCAGTACTTTGTCTTTGATACAGGGTCATCAAAAAAACTATTTTTTGAGGTGCTCATTGTTATCGCCTATTCAAAAAAGTGATTAAGGTACGGCTGGTAGCCGCTAATTTTTTCTTGGCCGCTCACGACTCGCGAGGAGTGCGTCTCCCGTTCGCTTCCACTCAGTCCTCACCGCATCGGTGACGGACGTTTCCTCAACCCCAATCAGAGCGCCTAGTAGCTCGCCGCGATCAATCAACGGGCTTCCTGTCTTCGTATCGACGAGGCCCGCCAATATGAGTAGTCCCGCTGCTTGATAAAGCTCGCGATCTCGGTTTTTTCTTGCTGACTCTTTTTCCGCATTAACGATGCGAGCTACATCGCTTCTTGCTTTCTGTGCCTTGGCTTCTGCCCACTCCGCCTTGAGGATAAAACCGAACTTTCGCTCTTCATCGCTCGTACGGTTCGTTTTCTCTGAAAGCATCAAAAGCAATCGCTGCTGGTCACTTGGGTTTCTGAGGTTTTTTATGTAGAGAATTCTATCGGTTAGCCATTTATCTTTCATTTCGCTTAATTACGCTAAGTTTGCTTTTAGGGTTTTTATTATAACTTTTATATGTGTAATGCGAGCGCGGACTGCTTTATCCTTCCAGTATTGGAAGGCGCGCTTAGTTGTTTCTTCGTTCCTCAGAAACAGCGCGCCCTGCCGGGGGCAGAAGCGAAAATCAAAAGCGAAATTTTCGCGGGCGCGAAAAATAAAACGAAATGCTAAGGCATATTTTCGCGAGCGCGAAAATTCAGAAGCGTAGAGGTAATGCGCATATGGCTATTGGCCGTTTAAGTATGAAGGTAGGGAGAGTTGGGAAGGCAGGGCCGCATGCGGCCTACATCGCCCGCGAGGGTAAGTACGCCGCGCGACTGGATCGAAATGAAAAACTGGAGGCGACCGAGTCCGGGAACATGCCGGCTTGGGCTCAGAATTGTCCCCAAGAGTTTTGGAACGCCGCCGACGCGAATGAGCGCAAAAATGGCACTACTTACCGAGAGATGGAAATAGCATTACCCCGTGAGCTTTCACCACAGCAGCGTGTAGACCTGGTGCATGACTTTGTGCGCCAGGAAATAGGTGCGCGCCACGCTTATCAATGGGCGATTCACTCACCGAAAGCAGCAGACGGCAGAGAGCAGCCCCACCTGCACTTGATGTTCAGTGAGCGGCAGCGTGATAGCTACGAACGTGATCCTGAGCAGTACTTCAAGCGCTATAACTCCAAGAATCCAGCTATTGGTGGGGCTCGTAAAGGATATGGTCCAAGCGCTGGATTAACACTGAGTGCAGATGAGCGTAAAGCGGAGTTACGGCAGTTGCGATACCGCTGGGAGACGAGCTGCAACACACATCTACAGCGAGCTGGGTTTGCAGAGAGGATCGACATGCGCAGCCATGCCGAACGGAATACTGGCTTATCCCCAGAGCGGAAATATTTGCCTAGCGAGTGGAGAGATCCGTTGTTACGCGCAAAGGTGATCGACTTCCGACAGGCCCGAGCCGAGCTTTCCCGATCTCGTGATGATTTACGGCGCGAAGTGCCGAGCGCTGGAGCTGTGATTATTAGCCTTGAGAAAGAGCGTGAGCGGCGAACTTGTTTGCCAAACAACTCGGACGGTAGCCCGCAACAGACCATCATTTCGACCGGTGCGGTCGGGAGGCAAAGCGACATGTCAGATAAATCCAATCGTAGTTCTACAGATAAAGAAAGAGCTGAGCGAATGAGTAGAGAAGAGGCTGGGCGAATCGCCACAGCTCTCTCCCAAAAAAATGAGCGCCGCGAGAACCTTGAAACCATGCGACACATCGAAAAGACTCCGGAGGCAGAAAGGTTAGCTCAAGAATTGCGAGACCAAAAAGAGCGATCAGACCAGGAGAAGGAGGTCCGCGACCAGATCCGTAGAATGGAGCAAGCGCGAAGCGATGACGGAGAGCGATTGATTAATCAATTACAGCGGGAAAGGGACCAGGATAGTGTCTGCTTATCCAGCGCAACGGAGCAGATGAAGGCCCAGTTGGTCCACAGTGGGCACGCAATAGGCCGCGACCATGTAGTTGGTCAGAACGTTTCCAGCATTGAGCAGATGCGAGCCAAAGCAGCGGAGCGAGGTCACGTCAGAGATCACGCGCTAAAGCCTGACCAAGAGTATTCCAGCGCGTCCAAGACGTTTGAGCAGATGAGGTCCGACGCTGACGCACTTCGTCTCACGAAAGAGCAGAATTCCCATGAGACGGATATCGAGCGCTAAACGTGATTGGGCTATCACATCTCCAACTGTTGCCGCACTTTGGGTGGTAGCCATTCCAGTTCAGGAAGATTGATTTCCTCTAGGGCCTTCAGCATGGCTTTCAACTTGCGTTGGTGTCGCTGAAGAGCATCTTCGACGGATTCTTTTGGCTGTGTGAGGATTTCACAAAGTTCCGTATCGTCGAAAACTCCTCGCCAAACGGCAAGGCCAAGCGGAGTTTTGTCTAAGGTGATGAAATAGTCTCGCCAGTAGCTAGGTTGCTCGATAGATACGGTCGTCATGTTTTGTGTAGTCCCGGATTTTTTTTCGTATCTCTTCCAAATCGATCAGGGCGTTAGTTTGAAAGCGACCGATCAGAAGCTCGCTTAGCTGCACCTGTGGAACGTCCGCCAGTCGTGCTGCGTCTCCAAGTGACAACCCTTTTTCCTCGATGAGTCGGATGATTGAGGAAACCGTCTGTGCTTTGGCCAGCATTTCCTTCGCTTCAGGGTCGCCAATATCAGTGTATACGTTGCCGCTGCCTGCTTCGACCGTAAGCGTCTGGCCAAGTCACCTTCAAAACTCCAGCATTAAGGGCGATGGTGTCCGCGTATTTTTAAGCGGACGCGATCGCCCTTAATCGCCAGGATTTTCATGCGCCAACGAAGCTCTTATCCCAAACCGTTCAAAGCCCAGGTCGTTCA
>NZ_CAXAPN010000040.1:0-62812 GCF_963971015.1 Pseudomonas sp. RA_15y_Pfl2_54 | reverse complement strand
AAGCAGCATCTTAAGTAATGCGGCTCTGCGTTCAGGTGAATAGTACGGCACGACCAGTCTCTTTCCGCCCCCGATATGCTTTTTTTGGAAAAACCGGAGAGGCGACAACTATCCTGACACCGGGGGGAAGACATCAACGGCAAAACTTTCTTGCGTGCGGGGGGAGGCAATGCAAGTGGTGCCGAACCTGATGATGGAAAAGAGTCCGCCCGTGGCTGGATTGGAGTTGGCGGCACCGGGAAACCCGTGATTGGGGCAGGTCTACCAAAGCGTATTTTCGTACGTTGGCAATCAATACCAGAACAAAAAACCTACCGGGCTTGGGTCGATATCCCAGAAGAGGCGAGACAAGTGATGGAGACATCCACTCACCAACGTTGCCCCGAAACATCGGAAAAAACTGCGCGGTTTATGGCATCGGTCTATTTGGGACTTTCACCAGGTGGAGTCGTACAGGTTTGGGTGAGGGATTTATGTCGACGCCCAGTTAAAGTTGCCCGCGCCCAAGCAGAATTGGAGCCGTTAGGGCCGGAGCAGGGTAAGAACGGCGGTCAATACGCTTATCCAGTGAGTGAAAAGGCCAAGCGTTACATCGACAAGTACGGGATTCCGTACGGTAGTTGGTAGTCGTCGCCCGTCGCCTGTGAAACGCCTCCTAACCTTGCTTTGTGCTCTGTCGGTCGGCGTTTTTCTAGGTGGTTGTCAGTCAAGCGATCCGCTACCAGCCAAAAATGCCCCCCAATCCCCATCCTGTGTACTTGCTCACTTCTCAAGCTGTTTTCGAATCGTTTTCAGCTCCTGCCGCCTCGCCGCATTGACCGCCGGATAACTTAACTTCAGACCTTCCAATGCATTGAGCACGATCTTCGACACGATCAGTCGCGCGTTGTGCTTGTTGTCGGCCGGCACGATGAACCAGGGCGAGTCCGCCGTGCTGGTCGCGCCCAGGGCATGTCCATAGGCTTGCATGTAGTCGTCCCAGTACTCGCGCTCGGCGATGTCGGCCTTGCTGAACTTCCAATTCTTGTCGGGCTCATCGATGCGCGCCAGCAGGCGCTTGCGTGCTTTCATTCAGATAGCAACTGGTCGACGTGTCGCCAGGAGCCATGGTGAAAAATAAAAACGCCCGAAGAGATTCGGGCGTTTTCATGAGAGAGACGTTAGAAGAAATCTCAACGAAACGCCGGCACCACATGCTTGATAAACAACTCCAGCGACTTCTTTTTCTCCTCATGCGGCAGACTGTTATCACACCAGAAACTGAACTCATCCACCCCCAGTTCCTGGTAGTACTTGATCCGCGGAATGATCGCTTCCGGCGTACCAATCATCGCCGTTTTGTGCAGGCTTTCCAGCTCAAACTCCGGACGCCCGGCAAACTTCTCTTCCGGGCTCGGGGCGAGGAAGCCATTGACCGGTGTCTCCTTGTTGCCAAACCACGCATCGAACGTGCGATAGAACCGTGAGATCGCTTTCGCGCCGACTTTCCAGCCGTCCGGGTTATCAGCCGAGTGCACGTGGGTGTGGCGCAGCACCATCAATTGCGGGCGCGGCACGTCGGGGTTGTTGTCCAGCGCAGTCTGGAACTTGTTCTTCAGGTCGAGGACTTCTTCGTCGCCCTTCATCAGCGGCGTGACCATGACGTTGCAGCCGTTGGCCACGGCGAAGTTGTGCGAGTCCGGGTCGCGGGCGGCGATCCACATCGGCGGGTTCGGCTTCTGGATCGGTTTGGGCACGCTGGTGGAGGTGGGGAATTTCCAGATGTCGCCGTTGTGCGCGTAGTCGCCTTGCCACAGGGCGCGGACCACCGGGACCATTTCGCGCAGGGCCTGGCCGCCACTTGATGCGGGCATGCCGCCGGCCATGCGATCGAATTCGACTTGATAGGCGCCGCGTGCCAGACCGACTTCCATGCGGCCGTTGCTGATGACATCGAGCAACGCGCATTCACCGGCGACCCGCAGTGGGTGCCAGAACGGCGCGATGATGGTGCCGGCGCCGAGGTGGATGGTGGTGGTTTTCGCCGCGAGGTAGGCCAGCAGCGGCATCGGGCTTGGCGAGATGGTGTATTCCATCGCGTGGTGTTCGCCGATCCACACGGTGCTGAAACCACCGGCCTCGGCCATCAGGGTCAGTTCGGTGAGGTCTTCGAACAGTTGGCGGTGGCTGACGCTTTCGTCCCAGCGTTCCATGTGGATGAACAGGGAAAATTTCATGACGCTTCCTCGGATCTTTTGTTGTTGAGGCTACGTGTGGGAGCGGGCTTGCTCGCGAATGCGGTGGATCAATCGAAATCTCTGGTGGCTGACACATCGCTTTCGGGAGCAAGCCCCCTCCCACAGTGGGTCTGTGTGGGGCTGAAACTTTGCTCAGGCCAGGACGGGCAGGGCGCCCATCTTGCCGTGGCAATACACCAGCGGCCCGGTGTGCTGCTCGGGGACGATCAGATTCTTCACCGCGCCGACCATGATGGCGTGGTCGCCGCCTTCGTATTCGCGCCACAGCTCACACTCGATGATAGCCGTCGCGTTGGCCAGGATCGGGTTGCCCAGTTCGCTCAACGTCCACTCGATGCCTTGCGCTTTGTCCTTGCCTTTACGGGCGAACGCGTAGGCTTCGCTTTGTTGGCCGCCGGACAGAACGTGAATCGCAAAGCGTTTGTTCTTGATCAGCACGGGATAGGAATCAGAACTGTAATTGGGGCAGAACAGCACCAGCGCCGGGTCCATCGACAATGAACTGAAGGCGCTGGCGGTCAGACCGACAATCTGACCGTCATCGTCCAGGGTGGTGATAACGGTTACGCCGGACGGGAACGAGCCCATGACTTGTTTGTAGATGGCGGCATCGATCATTGGACAGTCCTCGGGTGGTGTGACGCTGTTTTTATGTGTTTATTGGTCTGATGGTATACCACAATTTTATCTTTGCAAGGGCTTTTAAGCTGAACCGATGAACGTGCCGCGTTCGTCGTAAACTCAACGTTTACGGGCTTTTAAGCTATTTGCCAGGCCGCTGTTTCAGCGAGGATGGCGGATCAGATAGCACCGTGAACTGCGGGCCAGTCTTGTGAGGTTATTGGAATACCATAATATGGCTTGCATCTGAGGGGCGACCAAAGAGTCCTCCCGGTTTGGCTTCATACAACGATAAGAACAGACAAACTCGAGTTCATGCATATGTCCCGGCAAGATCCGTTGATCGAGAATCACACGGTCGACTACGTACCACTCGCGGAACGCCACGGGAAGGCCCGCGACCTTTTCACCCTTTGGTTCAGCACCAACATTGCGCCACTGCCCATCGTCACCGGCGCCATGGTGGTTCAGGTGTTCCATCTCGACTTGTTCTGGGGGCTGCTGGCGATTGTGCTGGGGCACATGATCGGTGGCGTGGTGATCGCCCTGGCGTCGGCACAAGGCCCGCCCATGGGCATTCCGCACGTGATCCTGGCGGGATGCTGCATGGTCGCACTCGGCGCTTCGGCGGATCTCATTTCCGAGTTCATCGGTTTGATTCTGGCGCTGTTGCTGTTGCTGGTGCCGTGGGCGTCGATCAACCTGATCGACTTTTACCTGATCAAACGCGGCTGCTACGACATCACCTCGATTTTCCGTGCTGACGGTGGCATTTACGGACGCTTCAATCTGCACGCGATCATTGCCTATTTCATCGGCATCGTCGTGCAGTTGCCGTTCGCCAATACTTCACTGTACGTCGGGCCTTACGCCAATCTGGTCGACGGTGCGGATCTGTCGTGGCTGGTTGGCCTGGTGGTGACGATTCCTCTTTATTACTGCCGGGCATTGTTGTTTCCGCATCCCGGTGGTCATTCAAATTGGCCATATCGATCCCCTTTTGGCCCATCCCCCACTGTGCTCAGGCGCCGCTGTCAGCAAGAATCAATGCCACAACGAGACGCTGAAACTTTATTACCCTTGGCTACCTTTAAAGCCGCTGCCGTGTACAGAACATAAAAACCATCGACTCACGCCGCATTTTGGGGAAACAACCATGGTCACGATGAAACGCATTCTGGGCGCCACCGTGTGTGGGCTGACGCTGCTGGCCAGCGCCGTTCAGGCCGAGCAGCGCGAGCTGCGCGTCTATAACTGGGCGGACTACATCCTGCCGTCGGTGCCCAAGGATTTCGCCGCGAAAAGCGGCATCAAAGTGATCTGGGACACCTTCGACACCAACGAATCCCTGGAAGCCAAACTGCTGACCGGCAACTCCGGTTACGACCTGGTGGTGCCGTCGAACCAGTTCCTTGAAACGCAGATCAAGGCTGGGGTGTTTCAGAAACTGGATAAATCGAAACTGCCGAACTGGAGCCACCAGGATCCGGATCTGTTGAAACTGCTGGGCAAGAACGATCCGGGCAACCAGTACGGCGTGCCTTACATGGTCGGTACCGTGCTGATCGGCTTCAACCCGGCCAAGGTCAAGGCTGCATTGGGCGACAATGCGCCGGTGGACAGTTGGGATCTGGTGTTCAAGCCGCAGAACATGGAAAAGCTCAAATCCTGCGGTGTAGCGATGCTTGATTCGCCGACAGAAATCCTGCCGCTGGCCCTGCATTACCTGGGCCTCGATCCGAACAGCCAGAACCCGGCCGACTATGAAAAAGCCAAGGAGCTGATGCTCAAGGTTCGCCCCTACGTAACCTATTTCAACTCGGCCAAGTACATGACCGACATCGCCAACGGCGACATCTGCGTGGCCATCGGTTACTCCGGCAGCTTCTACCAGTTCGGCAATCGCGCCAAGGAGGCGAAAAACGGCGTAGTGGTTGACTGGCGCTTGCCAAAGGAAGGCGCGCCGATCTGGTTCGACACCTTCGCCATTCCCAAGAGCGCGAAGAACGTCGCCGAGGCCCACGAATTCCTCAACACTTTGCTGGATCCGAAGGTGATTGCACCGATCAGCGATTTCCTCGGTTACCCGAACGCGAACAAGGATTCGATGGCGCTGATCAACAAGGACATCACCGGCAACCCGAACCTGACACCGACCAGCGAAGCGCTGAAAACGCTCTACGTGGTTCAGCCATTGCCGCAAAAGCTTGAGCGCGTCCGCACCCGCGTCTGGACCAGTATCAAGTCCGATAAATAGCAGCACATAACCTTGTGGGAGCAGCTTGCTCCCACATGGATTTACGGAGATTGTTTTTCCGGCGTTTTTTCTCTGGTCATCATCAGGCTCAACAACACTGAGCCCAGAATCACCACACCCACCACCGCCAGCGACCACTCCACCGGCATGTGGAGCCACGGCATCAACGTCATCTTGGCGCCAATGAACACCAGCACAATCGCCAGCCCGTACTTGAGCAGATGAAAGCGCTCAGCCATGTCTGCCAGCAGGAAATACAGCGCCCGCAGGCCCATGATCGCGAAGATGTTCGAGGTGAACACGATGAACGGGTCGGTGGTGACGGCGAAGATCGCCGGGATGCTGTCGACCGCAAACATCAGGTCGCTCGCTTCGATCAACACCAGTACCAGAAACATCGGTGTGGCCCAGCGCACGCTGTTTTGCAGCACGAAAAAGCGCTCGCCATGAAAGTCCTTGGTGATCCGCATGTGCCCGCGGACCCAGCGCAGCAAAGGGTTTTTTTCCAGATCCGGTTGTTGCTCGGCGAACACCAGCATCTTGACCCCGGTGATGATCAAAAACACGCCGAAGGCATACAGCAGCCACTCGAACTGCGACACCAGCCACACGCCGGCAAAAATCATCACCGCACGCATCACGATCGCCCCGAGCACGCCGTACAGCAGCACCCGGCGCTGCAACTCCGGCGGCACGGCGAAGTAGCTGAAGATCATCACGAAGATGAACATGTTGTCGATCGACAACGATTGCTCGATCAGGTAACCGGTGAGGAATTCGAGGGTTTTCTGCCGGGCGATTTCGCCGCCGAACGTGCCGTTCAGGTACCACCAGAGCAACCCCGCGAAACTCAATGCCAACAAGCACCAGGCAATGACCCAGGACAAGGCTTCGCGCACCGAGACGCGATGCGCCTTGCGCCCCCCGAACACAAACAAATCCAGTGCCAGCATGGCGAGTACGAAGACGATGAAGGCGCCCCACATCCAGGGTTCGCCGATATTGATGTTCGTGGCAGGCATGTCGCGCTCCCTGTCTTTGTTGTACGAGCTTTGTTTGAGTGAGGGTCAGACGAGGCCATGCTAGCGACGAGTTTGCGCCAAAGAAAAATCGTTTATTTCTGGGGGAGAGTTCGTAAAAAACGAAGTGTCGGGTCGCAGCGGCGATCTTCTGGAGTCGCTGGCGGTTCGCTGATTAACGAAAAAACTCCCCTGGCGTTTCGCCGAACTGTTGGCGAAACGCCGCGATAAACGCCGAGGTCGAATCGTAGCCACAGGCCAGCGCGACGTCGGTAACGCGTTCACCTTTCTCCAATGGCGTCAGGGCGCCGAGCAGGCGTAAGCGCTGGCGCCAGGCACGAAAGGTCAGGCCGGTATCGCGCAGGAACAGGCGTGTCAGGGTCTTTTCGGTGACGCCGAATTTCTCGCTCCAGTGGCTTAGTGTGGTTTGCTGTTCCGGATGCTGCTCCAGGCTCTGGTAGATCTGCCGCAAACGTGCGTCCTGAGGCAGCGGCAGCATCAGATCAATCTGGGGTGCCTCGGCCAATTGATCGAGGATCACTTGCGCCAAGCGTCCATGGGCGCCGTTCTGGTCGTATTCCACAGGCACCCGGCTGAACGCGCGGATCAGCTCCCTGAGCAAATCGCTGACGCCCAGCACATGGCAATGCCCAACCGCCCAACCGGCGACACTGTAATCGATGTACAGGCTGCGCATCTCGGTGTGCGGTGAGCTGAATACCCGGTGCGGCACGCCGGCCGGAATCCACACGGCGCGCTCCGGCGGCGCAACGAAACGTCCGGCGCTGGTCTGTACTTCGAGCACGCCCTGAATGGCGTAAGACAGTTGCACCCAAGGGTGGCTGTGGCGACGGGTCAGCGCACGATTGGGCAGCGATTCGGTGCGCCCGTACAGTGGGCGCGGCAGGCTGGGCAGCCCGGGAATGCTGCGTCGGATGCTCTTTGTGTGTCCTTTAGGCGGCATCTGCGGGCTCTTCGGCGTTAGTCGGTAATGGCCTGTCACGTTAGAGTCGTCGGCACGCACTGGCAACCCCCGGATGAACACACCATGACGCGCCCACGATTTTTGCCCGACAACTTCACCCTGACGCTGATTGGCGTTGTGTTGCTGGCCAGTTTTCTGCCCGCCAGCGGCCAGGTCGCGGTCGGTTTTGGCTGGCTGACCAACATTGCCATCGCGCTACTGTTTTTCCTCCACGGCGCCAAACTTTCCCGCGAGTCGATCATTGCCGGTGCGGGTCACTGGCGCCTGCATTTGCTGGTGTTCGGCCTGACGTTTGTTCTTTTCCCGCTATTGGGTCTGGCGCTGAAACCGCTGCTGTCGCCGTTGATCGGTGATCAGCTGTACATGGGCATGCTTTACCTGTGCGCCTTGCCAGCCACGGTGCAGTCGGCCATTGCCTTCACTTCGCTGGCGCGGGGCAATATTCCAGCGGCGATTTGCAGCGCAGCGGCGTCCAGCCTGTTCGGGATTTTCCTCACGCCGTTACTGGTGACGTTGTTGCTTGACGTGCAGGGCGACGGCGGTTCGACCCTCGATGCGATCCTGAAAATCAGTGTGCAACTGCTGCTGCCCTTCATTGCCGGGCAGGTCGCACGGCGCTGGATTGGCGCGTGGGTGGGGCGCAACAAAAACTGGCTGAAATTTGTCGATCAAGGCTCGATTCTGCTGGTGGTTTATGGCGCGTTCAGTGAAGCCGTCAACGAAGGTATCTGGCATCAGATCCCAATCGCCGATCTGCTGGGGCTGGTGGTGGTGTGCTGCATCTTGCTGGCGCTGGTACTGGTGGCGTCGACGCTGCTGGGCAAGGCGTTTGGCTTCAGCCAGGAAGACCGCATCACCATTTTGTTCTGCGGCTCGAAAAAGAGCCTGGCCACCGGCGTGCCGATGGCGCAGGTGTTGTTTGCCGGGAGCACCATCGGCGTGCTGATCCTGCCGCTGATGCTGTTCCATCAGATTCAACTGATGGTCTGCGCGGTGTTGGCGCAGCGCTATGCGAAACGGCCGGAGTCGGTGCCGGAATTGATGGCGCAGGTGGATCCGTGATCAAAACCGAACGCCCTGATTTTCTGGGCGCCGCACTCCGTGAGGATGATGTTTGAAGATAGAGCGTTCGCTTCCTTGCAGGCAGCCGCAAGAACCAATCAGTCTAAAAACACTCATCCGTGCTCGCGTCGCTTTGCTAGGCTCAAAGATGTAGGCGAAGACGCAGACTGATGCGCAAGCGGATAGCAAGGGGACGTGGGGCGCGTTCCGAAGGGTACACGGTTAGAAAGATCTCCGCGCTGAGATCCAGCCCTTACGCCGTGTGAAGCAGCCGAGACCGTACCTTTTCAATTTGGTCCGGTACTGTGAGAAGCCTGATAAACCTTGTAAGCCAGAGACCAGCACTGGCCGCCTACTCGAATACCAAAGCCCGCATCGTGCGGGCTTTGTCGTGCTTGCCGGACTAGATTTTCGTCAGTGCTTGGGCCAGATCGGCGCGCAAGTCCTCGATGTCTTCGACACCGACGGACAAACGCACCAGCCCATCACCAATGCCCAGTTTTGCGCGGGTTTCAGGTGGAATGGTGGCGTGGGTCATGATCGCCGGATGCTCGATGAGGCTTTCGACGCCGCCGAGGCTTTCGGCCAGGGCGAAGATCTTCACGGTTTCCAGAAAACGCCGCGCACCGGCCAGATCGCTGTTCAAGTCCACGGCGATCATCCCGCCGAAGCCGCGCATCTGTCGCTTGGCCAGTTCGTGCTGCGGGTGGGATGGCAGGCCCGGGTAATAAACGCGCTTGACCTGCGGCTGATGTTCCAGCCACTGCGCCAGATCCAGCGCATTGCTGCAATGACGCTCCATGCGCAACGCCAGGGTTTTCACCCCGCGCAACGTGAGAAACGCATCGAACGGCCCGGCGATCGCGCCGACCGCATTCTGCAAAAAGCCCAAACGCTCGGCCAGTTCGGCGTTCTGCCCGACGACCGCGATGCCGCCGATCACATCGGAGTGACCGTTCAGGTACTTGGTGGTCGAGTGCAGCACAATGTCGAAACCCAGCTCCAGCGGCCGCTGGATATACGGGCTGGCGAAGGTGTTGTCGGCAACCGTGATGATCCCGCGGGCCCGGCAGAGGCGGGCAATGGCGGCCAGATCCGACAGGCTCAGCAATGGGTTGGTCGGTGTTTCGACCATGACCATACGCGTGTCCTCCTGCAGCGCCGCTTCGAACGCTGAGAGGTCGGTCAGATCGACGTAGCTGAAACGATGCCCGGCGCTGCGTTGACGCACCTTGTCGAACAGCCGGAAGGTGCCGCCGTACAGGTCGTTGCCGGAAATGACGTGTGAACCCGCGTCGAGCAATTCCAGTACCGTGGAGATCGTCGCCAGCCCGGAAGCGAACGCAAATGCACGGGTGCCACCCTCCAGATCCGCCACGCAGCGTTCCAGCGCAAAGCGCGTCGGGTTGTGCGAGCGGCCGTAGTCAAAACCCTTGTGCACGCCGGGGCTGTCTTGCAGGTAAGTGGAGTTGGCATAGATCGGCGGCATCAGCGCGCCGGTGGTCGGGTCCGGTTCCTGCCCGGCATGGATCACCCGGGTCGCGAAACCTTGGGCATTCTTGTCGTGCTGACTCATGCGAGGGATCTCCGTAATTGGTTAAGCATGTCGGTGCGGGTGATCAGGCCATGAAAGCCTGAAGCATCGGCGATGATTGCCACGAGGCCGCGGCTGAGCACTGATTCCAGCTCAGCGAGGGGCGCACCGGGGGCGAGGGTTTGCAGTTTGTCGGTCATCACGCTGGAGACCGATTGGCTGAAGCGAGCGGCATCTTCGTGAACGGCCAGCAGGATGTCCGATTCGTCGATCACGCCGACCAGTTCCTTGCCTTCAACCAGTACCGGCAACTGCGAGACATCCGCCAGGCGCATGCGCTGGAACGCGGTCAGCAACGTGTCGCCGGGGCCGACGCTGATCACCCGGCCGTCCTCGAAACGCCGTGCGATCAGATCGCGCAAGTCGCCGTAGCCCTTGCGCTGCAACAGGCCCTGATCGGTCATCCACTGATCGTTGTAGACTTTGGACAAATAGCGCGTGCCGGTATCGCAGACGAAACTCACCACGCGTTTCGGTTCGGTCTGTTCGCGGCAATAACGCAAGGCCGCTGCGAGCAGGGTACCCGTCGACGAGCCGCCGAGTATGCCCTCGGCGCGCAGCAATTGGCGGGCGTGATCGAAGCTTTCTTCATCGCTGATCGAGTAGGCGTGGCGGACGCTGGAGAGGTCGGTGATCGACGGAATGAAGTCTTCGCCAATGCCTTCAACCGCCCAGGAACCGGGTTTGGGCAGCGTGCCGTCGCGGCTGTATTGAGCCATCACCGAGCCCACCGGATCGGCCAGAACCATCTCCAGATCCGGTTGCACGCGTTTGAAGAAACGGGTCAGTCCGGTCAGCGTGCCGGCCGAACCGACGCCGACCACAATCGCATCCAGATCATGCTCGGTCTGCGCCCAGATCTCCGGCGCGGTGCTGCACTCATGGGCCAGCGGGTTGGCCGGGTTGTTGAACTGATCGGCGAAAAACGCGCCGGGAATGTCTTTCGCCAACCGCGCCGCGACGTCCTGGTAATACTCGGGATGACCCTTGCCGACATCCGAGCGGGTGATGTGCACCTCGGCACCCATGGCTTTCAAGTGCAGGACTTTCTCGGTGGACATTTTGTCTGGCACCACCAGCACCACGCGATAACCCTTGGCGCGGCCGACCAGTGCGAGGCCCAGCCCGGTATTGCCGGCCGTGGCTTCGACAATCGTGCCGCCGGGTTGCAGGCGACCATCACGTTCGGCGGTGTCGATCATCGCCAGGCCGATGCGGTCCTTGATTGAGCCGCCGGGGTTTTGTGATTCAAGTTTGAGAAACAGCGTGCATGGCCCGGTATTGAAGCGGGTGACTTGTACCAGCGGTGTATTTCCTATCAGCCCAAGGACGGCGGGGCGGGATTCCTTTGACATTCTTCACCTCTTGTTGGTGATGGATCGCGTTCCGTTCGCGAGGAAAAGCCTCGTTTGCAACATAGGCCCGGACAGACTTGCCCGCAACCTTTGAACAGTCTCATCGGGAAAGTGCTGACCGGGCTCAGGCCATAACGAAAAATGCTCCGCATCTTTCGATACGGAGCATTTTTTTGAGCACTTAGCCGATTGCCAGGTTTTCACGCCATCTGAATTGGCGTTTTTTATCGGCTAACCGAAGATCACTCTTCGATGTTGCCCATGGCGGTGGTGTTGAAACCGCCGTCCACGTACATGATTTCACCGCTGATGCCCGACGCCAGATCGGAGCACAGGAAGGCGCCGGCGTTGCCGACTTCGTCGATGGTGACGTTGCGACGCAGTGGGGTTTGCGCTTCGTTGGCGGCCAGCATCTTGCGGAAGTTCTTGATGCCGGAAGCGGCCAGGGTGCGGATCGGACCAGCCGATACGCAGTTGACGCGGGTGCCGTCCGGGCCCAGGGAACCGGCCAGATAACGCACGCCCGCTTCCAGCGAAGCCTTGGCCATGCCCATCACGTTGTAGTTCGGCATGGTGCGCTCTGCGCCCAGGTACGACAGGGTCAGCAGGCTGCCGTTGCGGCCTTTCATCATTTCGCGGCCAGCTTTGGCCAGGGCCACGAAGCTGTAGGCGCTGATGTCGTGAGCGATGCGGAAACCGTCACGGGTGGTGGCTTCGGTGAAGTCGCCGTCCAGTTGATCGCCCGGGGCGAAACCAACGGAGTGGACGATGCAGTCCAGGCCGTCCCACTTCTTGCTCAATGCTTCGAAGACCTTGGCGATTTCTTCATCGCTGGCCACGTCGCACGGGAAGCACAGCTCAGGGCTCGAACCCCAGCCTTGGGCGAATTCTTCGACACGACCTTTGAGTTTGTCGTTCTGATAAGTGAAGGCAAGCTCAGCGCCCTCGCGATGCATGGCGGCAGCGATGCCGGATGCGATGGACAGCTTGCTGGCGACACCGACGATCAGTACGCGCTTACCGGCGAGAAAACCCATGTGTTGCTCCTCTTTCAGGTTATTGCGCAGTGGCTGGTGCCAAAAAAGCGGCTTCCAGCAACTGCTGTGTATACGGATGTTGAGGGGCGGCAAAGATACTTTGCGCGTCCCCCTGTTCGACCACTTGGCCATGCTTGACCACCATCAACTGGTGGCTCAGCGCTTTGACGACAGCCAGATCATGGCTGATGAACAAATACGTCAGGTTGTACTTGGCTTGCAGTGAACGCAAGAGCTCCACCACTTGCCGCTGCACCGTCCGGTCGAGCGCCGACGTCGGCTCGTCCAAAAGGATCAGCGCCGGTTTGAGCACCAAAGCCCGGGCAATGGCGATTCTCTGCCGTTGCCCACCGGAAAATTCGTGGGGGTAGCGGTGCCGGGTTTCCGGATCCAGACCTACCTCCTTCAATGCCGCAATAATCGCCGCTTCCTGCTCGGCGGCGGTGCCCATCTTGTGAATCCGCAGGCCTTCGCCAACGATGTCGCTCACGCACATTCGTGGGCTCAGGCTGCCAAACGGGTCCTGAAACACCACCTGCATCTCCCGACGCAACGGACGAATCTCGTTCTGCGTCAGGCAGTCTAGCTGCTTGCCTTCAAAGCGGATCGCGCCTTTGCTGCCGATCAGCCGCAAAATCGCCAGACCCAGCGTGGATTTACCTGATCCGCTTTCGCCAACAATCCCCAGCGTCTGCCCCTGAGGCAAGCTGAAATGGATACCATCGACTGCCTTGACGTAATCCACCGTGCGCTTGAGCAAGCCTTTCTTGATCGGAAACCAGACTTTCAGGTTCTCGACTTCAAGCAGCGGCGCCCCGATTTCATTGGTCGCCGGGCCTCCGCTGGGCTCTGCGCCGAGCAATTCCCGAGTGTACGGGTGCTGCGGCGAACGGAACAGCTCTTCGCACGATGCCTGTTCGACGATGCAACCGCGCTGCATGACACATACGCGATGCGCAATTCTTCGCACAAGGTTCAAATCGTGACTGATCAGTAGCAGCGACATGCCCAATCGCGCCTGAAGCTCCTTGAGCAAATCGAGGATTTTCAGCTGAACGGTCACGTCCAGGGCGGTGGTCGGTTCGTCCGCGATCAGCAGTTCCGGCTCATTGGCCAGGGCCATGGCGATCATCACCCGCTGGCGCTGGCCACCGGATAATTCGTGGGGCAGGGCCTTGAGGCGCTTGTGGGGCTCGGGGATGCCAACCATCTCCAGCAATTGCAGCGTGCGCTGGGTCGCGACTTTGCCGGTCAGGCCCTTGTGGATGCCCAGCACCTCGTTGATCTGCTTCTCAATCGAATGCAGTGGGTTGAGCGACGTCATCGGCTCCTGAAAGATCATCGCGATGCGGTTCCCGCGGATGTGACGCAGGGCCTTTTCGCTCAGGCTCAGCAGACTTTTCCCGGAGTAATTGATGCTGCCGGCCGGATGGCGGGCCATCGGGTAGGGCAGCAAGCGCAGAATCGAATGCGCTGTCACCGATTTGCCCGAGCCGGATTCGCCGACCAAGGCCAGGGTTTCGCCGCGCTTGATGTCGAAACTCACACCTTCGACGACCCGGTGTACGCGCTCACCGAAACCGAATTCGACGGCGAGGTCGCGCACTTCGATCAGATTGTCCTGACTCATTTCACTTCCTCGGGTCGAAGGCATCGCGAGCGGACTCGCCGATAAACACCAGCAAACTCAGCATCAGCGCCAACACGGCGAAGGCACTGATGCCCAGCCACGGCGCTTGCAGGTTGGATTTGCCCTGAGCGACCAGTTCACCCAGCGACGGACTGCCGGCCGGCAAGCCGAAACCCAGGAAGTCCAGCGCGGTGAGGGTGCCGATGGCGCCGGTGAGGATGAACGGCATGAAAGTCATGGTCGAGACCATGGCGTTGGGCAGGATGTGGCGGAACATGATCGCGCCGTTCTGCATGCCCAGTGCCCTGGCTGCGCGCACGTACTCGAGGTTGCGGCCACGGAGGAACTCGGCACGTACCACGTCGACCAGACTCATCCATGAAAACAGCAACATGATCCCCAGCAACCACCAGAAATTGGGCTGGACGAAGCTGGCGAGAATGATCAGTAAATACAGCACCGGTAAACCCGACCAGATTTCCAGAAAACGCTGGCCGGCCAAATCGACCCAGCCGCCGTAGAAGCCCTGCAGGGCCCCGGCAAGTACGCCGATGATCGAGCTGAGTACGGTCAACGTCAGGGCAAACAGCACCGAGATACGGAAGCCGTAAATCACCCGCGCCAGCACATCGCGGCCCTGATCGTCAGTGCCCAGCAGGTTGTCCGCCGACGGTGGGGCCGGGGCCGGGACTTTCAGGTCGTAGTTGATGCTTTGATAGCTGTACGGAATTGGCGCCCACAGCACCCAAGCCTTTTTGGCTTCGAGCAGTTTGCGGATGTACGGGCTCTTGTAGTTGGCTTCCAGCGGAAATTCGCCGCCGAAGGTGGTTTCCGGGTAGCGCTTGATTGCCGGGAAATACCAATTGTTGTCGTAATGCACCACCAGCGGTTTGTCGTTGGCGATCAGCTCGGCGCCCAGGCTCAACCCGAACAGGATCAGAAACAGCCACAGCGACCACCAGCCACGTTTGTTGGCCTTGAACAATTCGAAGCGGCGGCGGTTGAGAGGGGACAGGTTCATCTCAATGCTCCCGGCTTTCGAAGTCGATGCGCGGATCGACCAGGGTGTAGGTGAGGTCGCCGATCAGTTTCACCACCAGCCCCAGCAGGGTGAAGATGAACAGGGTGCCGAACACCACCGGGTAATCGCGGTTGATCGCCGCTTCAAAACTCATCAGGCCCAGGCCATCGAGGGAAAAAATCACTTCCACCAGCAACGAGCCGGTAAAGAAGATGCCGATGAACGCCGACGGGAAACCGGCAATCACCAGCAGCATGGCGTTACGGAACACATGGCCGTAAAGCACGCGATGGCGGGTCAGGCCCTTGGCCTTGGCGGTGACCACGTATTGCTTGTTGATCTCGTCCAGGAAGCTGTTTTTGGTCAGCAGGGTCATGGTCGCGAAGTTACCGATGACCAGCGCGGTCACCGGCAATGCCAGGTGCCAGAAATAATCGAGGATCTTGCCGCCCAGGCTCAGCTCATCAAAGTTGTTCGAGGTCAGCCCCCTGAGCGGAAACCAGTCCAGATAACTGCCGCCGGCAAACACCACGATCAACAGAATCGCAAAGAGGAACGCGGGGATCGCGTAGCCGACGATGATTGCCGAACTGGTCCAGACGTCGAAATGGCTGCCGTGTCGTGTGGCCTTGGCGATCCCCAGCGGGATTGACACCAGGTACATGATCAACGTGCTCCACAGCCCCAGGGAGATCGACACCGGCATCTTTTCCTTGATCAGGTCGATGACCTTGGCATCGCGGAAAAAACTGTCGCCGAAGTCCAGCGACGCGTAGTTCTTGACCATGATCCATAGCCGTTCCGGCGCCGATTTATCGAACCCGTACATGTGCTCGATTTCTTTGATCAGTGCCGGGTCCAGGCCTTGCGCGCCGCGATAGGAGGAGCCCGCCACCGACACTTCGGCGCCACCGCCGGCAATGCGGCTGGTGGCGCCTTCGAAGCCTTCGAGCTTGGCGATCATCTGCTCCACCGGCCCACCGGGCGCGGCCTGGATGATCACGAAGTTGATCAGCAAAATGCCGAACAGGGTGGGAATGATCAGCAGCAGTCGCCGAAAAATATACGCCAGCATCTGATTACTCCGTGCCCGCAGGGTCGGCTTGCAGTTGGGTTTCGATTTCTACGGCTGGCTTCGTTTCCGGCTTGACCCACCAGGTATTAATGCCGATGTCGTACTTGGGGGAAACTTTCGGGTGACCGATGTGGTTCCAGTACGCCACGCGCCAGGTCTTGATGTGCCAGTTGGGGATCACGTAGTAGCCCCACTGCAACACGCGATCCAGCGCACGGGCGTGTGCGACCAGGCTTTTGCGCGAATCGGCATTGATCAGGCTCTCGACCAGTTGATCGACGATCGGATCCTTCAAGCCCATGGTGTTGCGGCTGCTGGGCCGGTCGGCGGCGGCGCTCATCCAGAATTCGCGCTGTTCGTTACCTGGCGAATTGGACTGTGGGAAGCTGCCGACGATCATGTCGAAGTCGCGCGAACGCACACGGGTGATGTACTGCGAAACGTCGACGCGACGGATCACCAGATCAATGCCCAGGTCGGCGAGATTGCGCTTGAACGGCAGCAGCACCCGTTCGAATTCGGTCTGGGCCAGCAGAAACTCGATCACCACCGGTTTTCCGGTGGCATCGACCATTTTGTCGTCCACGACCTTCCAGCCCGCTTCTTGCAGCAGTTGATAGGCCTCGCGTTGCTGAGCGCGAATCATGCCGCTGGCGTCAGTCTTGGGGTTTTCGAAGGCTTCGCTGAACACCTGGGCCGGCAGCTTGCTACGCAATGGATCAAGAATGGCCCGTTCTTCGGCGTCGGGCAGGCCGGTGGCGGCCATTTCCGAGTTCTCGAAATAACTGCGTGTGCGCACGTAGGCGCTGTTGAACAATTGCTTGTTGGTCCATTCGAAATCGAGCAAAAGGCTCAATGCACGACGTACCCGTATATCCTGGAATACCGGACGACGCAGGTTGTAGACGAAGCCTTGCATGCCGGTCGGGTTGCCGTTGGGGATCTGCTCCTTGATCAATCGGCCTTCGATGACGGCGGGGACGTTGTAGGCGTTGGCCCAATTCTTCGCGGTCATTTCCAGCCAGTAATCGAACTGGCCAGCCTTCAGCGCTTGCAGTGCGACGGTGTTGTCGCGGTAGTAGTCGGTGGTCATCGAGTCGAAGTTGTAGAAACCACGATTGACTGGCAGGTCCTTGCCCCAGTAGTTCTTGTCCCGTTCATAACGCACGGAACGGCCAGCGTTCACTTCGGCCACTTTGTAGGGGCCGCTGCCCAGCGGGATTTCCAGATTGCCCTTGGTGAAGTCGCGACCGGCCCACCAGTGTTTTGGCAGCACCGGCAACTGGCCGAGGATCAACGGCAATTCACGGTTGTTGGTGTCCTTGAACTTGAACAGGACTTTGAGCGGGTTCTCGGCAATGACTTCGGCAACGTCTTTGTAGTAGCCGCGAAACAGCGGTGAACCTTCCTTGGTCAAGGTCTGGAAACTGAACACCACGTCGTCGGCGCGCACCGGGTGGCCATCACTGAAGTGTGCTTCGGGGCGCAGGTAGAAACGCACCCAACTGTTGTCCGGAGCCTTTTCGATCTTGCCGGCGATCAGCCCGTACTCGGTGAACGGCTCATCGAGGCTGTGCTTGGTCAGGGTGTCGTAGATCTGGCCGATGTCATCGGCCGGCACACCTTTGCTGATGAACGGGTTGAGGCTGTCGAAGCTGCCGAATCCGGCCTGACGGAAGATTCCGCCCTTGGGCGCGTCGGGGTTCACATAGTCGAAATGCTTGAAATTGGCCGGGTATTTGGGCGGCTCGTTGTACAGGGTCAGTGCGTGTTGCGGCGCAGCGCAGGCCAGCCCGGCAAACAACAAGCCGCTGGCCTGCACGATCAGGGCGCGGAAAGGTTTCATTGATCTTTCTCCGAAGATTTCAGCCACCACGCGCTCAGGCCCAGGGTGTAGGGCGGCGTGGTGACGAAGGCCAACCGGCTACGGTAGGCCAAACGGTGATAATTGAGGTACCAGTTGGGAATGCTGTAGTGCTGCCACAGCAGCACACGGTCGAGTGCCTTGCCGGCGGCGATTTGTTCATCGCGGGTGCGTGCGGCGAGCAATTGTTCAAGCAGGTGATCGACCACCGGGTTGGCGATGCCGGCGTAATTCTTGCTGCCCTTGACCCTGGCCTGACTGGAGTGGAAATACTGCCATTGCTCAAGGCCCGGGCTGAGGGTCTGGTTGAGCGTCATCAGGATCATGTCGAAATCGAACTGATCCAGACGTTGTTTGTACTGGGCGCGATCCACGGTACGCAGGCGGGCGTCGATGCCGATGCTGTTGAGGTTTTCGATGTACGGCTGGAGGATGCGTTCCAGATTCGGGTTAACCAGCAACAGCTCGAAGCTCAGTGGCTGCCCGGCGGCGTTCTGCAAACGCTGGCCATTGAGCTTCCAGCCAGCCTCGGCGAGCAGTGCCAGGGCTTTACGCATGGTTTCTCGAGGAATACCACGCCCGTCGGTCCGCGGCAGCGTGAACGGCTCGGTGAACAGTTTGGCCGGCAGTTGATCCTTGTAGGGCTTGAGCATCAGCCATTCATGCCCGATCGGCAGGCCGCTGGCGGTGAATTCGCTGTTGGGGTAGTAGCTGGCCGTGCGTTTATAAGCGTCGCTGAACAAGGCGCGGTTGGTCCATTCGAAGTCGAACATCAAGCCCAGGGCTTCGCGGGTTTTGACGTCGGCGAACGTCGTGCGCCGGGTGTTCATGAACAGGCCCTGGCTCTGGGTCGGGATCTGATGCGGGATCTGTGCCTTGATCACGTCGCCGCGGCGTACTGCGGGGAAGTTGTAGCCGTTGGCCCAGTTCTTCGCCTGATGCTCGATGTAGATGTCGAACTCACCGGCCTTGAAGGCCTCGAACGCCACGTCGCTGTCGCGGTAGAACTCGACCTCCATGCGATCGAAGTTGTATTTGCCGCGATTGACCGCCAGGTCCTTGCCCCAGTAATCCTTGACCCGCTCGAAAATCAACTGCCGACCCGGCGTCACCGAGGTGATTCGGTATGGCCCGCTGCCCAGAGGTGGTTCGAAGGTGGTGGCCTTGAAGTCGCGGTCTTTCCAGTAATGTTGCGCCAGCACCGGCAATTCACCGAGGCGCAAAATCAATAGCGGGTTGCCGGAGCGTTTGAGCACGAAACGAATGCGCTGCGAGTTGAGGATGTCGACCCGCAACACCTCCTGAAGGGCCGTGCGATACAGCGGATGGCCTTCTTTGAGCAACAAGCGGTAGGAGAACGCCACGTCGTAGGCAGTGATCGGCGTACCGTCGTGGAAACGCGCTTGCGGGCGTAGATTGAATACCACCCAGCTGCGATCTTCGCTGTACTCCACCGATTGTGCGATCAGTCCATAGCTGGACGCCGGCTCATCACCGGACGGCGAGTATTGGCCAGTACCGACCATCAACGGCTCATTCAGCTCGTTGATGCCGTATTGGAGAAAATTCGCGGTAGTGACCGGGCTGGTGCCTTTGAATGTGTATGGATTGACCGTATCGAAGGTGCCGAACGCCATCACCCGCAACGTACCGCCCTTGGGCGCTTGCGGGTTGACCCAGTCAAAGTGGGTAAATCTGGCCGGGTACTTGAGCGTGCCGAATTGCGCATAACCGTGACTTTCGGTAATCGTCGCGCTTGCGGGTGAGCTCAAGGCCAGGCTGATCAGGAGCAGGAGGAGGGGACGCTTCAAGTCAGATCCGATCCAGGCGGCTGGGGCTTTGTGGGCCGTACAGTAACAGCTTGTATGGACAGGAAAAAGATAGCGGCTTAATGCTGTGTTAATACAAAAAAAGATCGCAGCCTTCGTCAGCGCCTGTCGGGGTCAATGCAGGCGCTGACGAAGGCTGCGATCTTTTGATATCAAATCAATGCGGCTGATAAACCGTGAGCATCTGCCCAGGCTTCAAGGCCTTGCCAGTGCCCGGATTCCAGCGCTTGAGGTGCTGCATCTCAACGTTGAAACGCTTGGCCACTCTGTACAGCGAGTCGCCTTGCTTGACCTTGTACTGGGTCCGCTGCTTGCTGGCGTTTTTGCCTTTGGTCTTGCTGTTGGCGGCGACAACGGTGTTGACCCGGCCACTGCTGCGCGAAGGGCTGCGCCTGGTGGTGTCCCGCATGACCAGGGTCTGGCCGATCTTGAGGTTATGGCCGGTCAGTTTGTTCCAGCGTTGCAGGTCCTTCACCTGGACCTTGTTGGCCTTGGCAATGGAACCGAGGTTGTCTCCACGCTTCACGCGATAGGCGCGCTTGAGCTGGGCCACTTCGCCAGGGTCGGCACCGTCGAATACCGGCTTCAACGAACGAGGACTCATCAGCTCTTCAGGTCGCATGGTCTGCAGGCTGGCGGTCAGCAGTTGCGCCTTGGACGTAGGCACCAGCAGATGCTGAGGACCGTCGATGGTGGTGCGCTGCTTGAAGGCCGGGTTGAGCTGGAACAGTTCGTCTTCGTCGATGTTGGCAACGGCAGCGACCTTGGACAGGTCCATGCGGTGGTTGATTTCGACGACCTGGAAATAGGGTTCGTTGGCGATCGGGTTGAGGTTCACACCGTAGGCTTCCGGCGTCAGCACCACTTGCGACAGTGCGAGAAGCTTTGGCACGTACGCCTGGGTTTCCGCTGGCAATGGCAGGTTCCAGTAATCCGTTGGCAGGCCGAGTTTCTCGTTGCGCTCGATCGCGCGGCTGACCGTGCCTTCACCGGCGTTGTAGGCCGCGAGGGCCAACAACCAGTCACCGTTGAACATGTCGTGCAGGCGGGTCAGATAATCCAGCGCCGCCGTGGTCGAGGCGGTGATGTCTCGACGGCCATCGTAGAAGCGGGTTTGACGCAGGTTGAAGTAACGCCCGGTGGAGGGGATGAATTGCCAGAGGCCCACCGCATTGGACCGAGAGTAGGCCATCGGGTTGTAGGCGCTCTCGATCACTGGCAGCAAGGCCAGTTCCAGCGGCATGTTGCGTTCTTCGAGGCGTTCGACGATGTAGTGAATGTAGAGGCTGCCGCGTTCGCCGGCATTTTCGAGGAAAGAGGGATTGCTGGCGAACCACAGGCGCTGCTGCTCGATGCGCGGGTTCACGCCCAGGCCATCCTGCAACTGGAAGCCTTCGCGCATGCGCTCCCAGACATCCTGAGGCGCCTGTTGGCTGGCCTTTTCGGTCAGCCAGATCGGCTTCTGTTTGGCTCGCGCAGCGATGTTCGGCGTATGGGTCGCTTCAGTCTGCGGTGCATGGCTGGAGCAGCCCGCCAGCGTGGCGGACACAGCCACCGCGATGGCTTGCGCCAAGCGGGTCAATGCGTCTGAATTGACGGACTTACGTATTGATGACGACATTGGCTGGAAGTAAGTTCCGGGCAAAAATGTCGGGCGATTCTAGAAAGCACACCCCCTGAGGTCAACCTTTCAGAATTTTTGTACCAAGCGGTGAGGTACTTAGAACTTATCTTTCCAGGCCCGCAGAGCCGCAAAAACCTCACTCGGCGCCCGGTTTTGAGCGCCTTCCCGTTCGTCCACTTTTTGTGTAACCAATCTTTCTCCGGTGCGCAAAAAGGGATTCGTGAGTTTTTCAAGGGCCAGGGTCGAAGGCAGGGTCATGACGTTGTTCTGCCGTTGCTGAATGACTTTTTCCAGACGAGCGGCGATGTCCGGGTTGCTCGGCTCGACCGCTGCGGCGAACTTGAGATTGCTCAGTGTGTATTCATGCGTGCAATAGACCAGCGTATCTTCCGGTAAAGCGGCGAGGCGGCTCAGCGAGTGGTGCATCTGCTGCGGCGTGCCTTCGAACAACCGGCCGCAACCAGCGGCGAACAGGGTGTCGCCGCAGAACAGCAAACCGTGGTGGTAATAGGCAATGTGTCCCAGTGTGTGACCGGGCACCGCGTAGACATCGAAGTCCCAGCCGAGCACGTTGACGGTGTCGTTGTCATTGAGCGCCACATCCCGCGCTGGAATGTTTTCGCTGGCCGGGCCGTAAACGGTTGCGCCGCAGGCGTTCTTCAAGCGCTCGACGCCGCCGACGTGGTCGTGGTGATGGTGGGTGATCAGAATGTCGCTCAACACCCAGCCCGGATGGGTAGCAAGCCACGCCTGGACCGGCGCGGCATCGCCCGGATCGACCACGGCACAACGCTGGGTACGGTGATCCTGTAACAACCAGATGTAGTTGTCGGTGAAGGCGGGCAGGGCACTGATCTGTATCATCGTCGGAATTCGCCAAGCGGAAAACATTGGCGCATCTTAGTGGTTCCTGGCGCGTTGGAGAATGACATGACCGATAAAGCGTTCGCTCAGGCTGATCCGGACTGGCTGGCGTTGATCAGCGCCGCCCGTGAATGGCTGTCGAGCCCGATCGGGCAATTTCTGCTGGATGAAGAGCGGCGCATGCTCGAAGACGAGTTGGGTCGCTTTTTTGGGGGCTACCTGGTGCATTACGGCCCGTCCGCCGACAATCCGCCCTCGGCACCGCAGGTGCAGCGCAACGTCCGTCTTGGTGCGCCATTGCCCGGTGTCGAGATCGTCTGCGAAGAGCAAGCCTGGCCGCTGAGCGAGCATGCCGCCGACGTGGTGGTGATGCAGCATGGGCTGGATTTCTGTCTGTCGCCCCACGGCCTGTTGCGTGAAGCGGCGAGCAGCGTGCGCCCCGGCGGGCATCTGCTGATCATCGGCATCAATCCCTGGAGCTCTTGGGGTTTGCGTCACGTATTCGCCCATGACGCCTTGCGCCAGGCTCGCTGCATCTCGCCCTCACGGGTTGCCGACTGGCTCAATCTGCTCGGCTTTGCGCTGGAGAAACGCCGCTTCGGGTGCTATCGTCCGCCGCTCGCGTCGCCCAAGTGGCAGGCCCGTCTGGCGGGTTGGGAACGCAAGGCCGGTGACTGGCAGCTGTCGGGCGGCGGCTTCTACTTATTGGTGGCGCGCAAGATTGTGGTCGGTCTGCGACCGGTGCGCCAGCAACGTCGCGAACCGATGGGCAAGCTGATTCCGCTGCCGATGGCCAAGGTCAATCGTCGCCGTATCGAACCGTAAACCTTCTTTTTCTAAGTGGCCGGACTCGCTCCGGCCGCGGCCATCATCGATCCACGATGGGTGGGGCCACGCATTTTTTTCTGGATAGATTGGTATGAGCGAAAGCGTCGATAGCGTAGAACTTTTCACTGACGGCGCCTGCAAGGGCAACCCCGGACCGGGCGGCTGGGGCGCGTTGCTGGTATGCAAGGGCGTCGAAAAGGAACTGTGGGGCGGCGAAGCCAATACCACCAACAACCGCATGGAGCTGCTTGGTGCCATCCGTGGCCTCGAAGCATTGAAGCGTCCGTGCGAAGTGCTGCTGGTGACCGACTCGCAATACGTGATGAAGGGCATCAACGAGTGGATGGCCAACTGGAAAAAGCGCGGCTGGAAAACCGCTGCGAAAGAGCCGGTAAAGAACGCCGATCTGTGGAAAGAGCTGGATGAACAAGTCAATCGCCACAAGGTCACCTGGAAGTGGGTGCGTGGGCACATCGGCCATCACGGCAACGAACGGGCTGACCAGTTGGCCAACCGTGGTGTAGACGACGTGCGCGGCTACAAGCAGACCTGATTCCACCGAAACGGTGTACCTGAAACACCTTGGTGAGCGTGTTAACATCGCCGCTTTTGCACGATTGCCCCCGTTGAGAGCTGAACACTGATGGCCACCAGATCCGTTGTACTCGATACCGAAACCACCGGCATGCCGGTGACCGATGGTCACCGGATTATCGAAATCGGTTGTGTCGAACTGATCGGTCGGCGCCTGACGGGCCGGCACTTTCACGTTTACCTGCAACCGGATCGCGAGAGTGACGAAGGCGCCATCGGCGTCCACGGCATCACCAATGAATTTCTGGTGGGCAAACCGCGGTTTGCCGAAGTCGCTGATGAGTTCTTCGAGTTCATCAAAGGCGCACAACTGATCATCCATAACGCGGCGTTCGACGTTGGCTTCATCAACAACGAATTTGCCTTGATGGGTCAGCAGGATCGTGCCGACATCACGCAGCATTGTTCGATCCTCGATACCCTGATGATGGCCCGGGAGCGTCACCCGGGGCAGCGCAACAGCCTCGATGCGTTGTGCAAACGTTATGGCGTCGACAACTCCGGTCGTGAACTGCACGGCGCCTTGCTCGACTCGGAGATTCTCGCCGACGTTTACCTGACCATGACCGGTGGCCAGACCAGCCTGTCGCTGGCCGGCAATGCTTCCGACGGTAATGGTACGGGTGATGGCGCGGACAACTCCGCCACGGAAATCCGTCGGCTGCCGGCCGATCGTCAGCCGGCACGAATCATTCGTGCGACGGAAGATGAGCTGGCGGCACACCAGGTACGCCTGGAGATCATCGCCAAGTCGGCCGGTGGCCCGGCGCTTTGGACGCAAATCGCAGAAGCGGACGCACAGGGCTGAAAGATCATCGCCTCGTGGAAGTACTGACAAGTGGCCACCCTCGCCACTTTCGCTGCAACCCTCTACCCTGAGTGCATGGGTGGATTCAAATCCGCCGCCTCAGGACACTGAGCCTCATGTACAAAGATTTGAAGTTTCCGGTGTTGATCGTCCATCGCGACATCAAGGCCGATACGGTCGCCGGCGAGCGTATTCGCGGTATCGCCCGGGAATTGGAACAGGAAGGTTTCAATATCGTTTCGGCCACCGACTATGCCGAAGGGCGCCTGGTGGCATCGACTCATCATGGTCTGGCGTGCATGCTGATCGCCGCCGAAGACGCCAGCACCAATTCACATCTGTTGCAGAACATGGCCGAACTGATCGGCCTGGCCCGGGTGCGCGCGCCGGACCTGCCGATCTTTGCCCTGGGTGAACAGGTCACGCTGGAAAACGCCCCGGCCGATGCCATGGCCGAACTCAATCAATTGCGCGGCATCCTTTACCTGTTTGAAGACACGGTGCCGTTCCTGGCCCGACAAGTCGCACGGGCGGCGCGCAAGTATCTCGACGGTTTGCTACCGCCGTTTTTCAAGGCGCTGGTGCAGCACACCGCCGATTCCAATTATTCCTGGCACACCCCCGGTCATGGCGGCGGCGTGGCGTATCACAAGAGTCCGGTAGGGCAGGCGTTTCACCAGTTCTTTGGCGAAAATACCCTGCGTTCGGATTTGTCGGTTTCGGTGCCAGAGCTCGGTTCATTGCTTGATCACACGGGGCCGCTCGCTGAAGCGGAAGAGCGTGCAGCACGCAATTTCGGCGCTGATCACACCTTTTTCGTGATCAATGGCACCTCGACGGCCAACAAGATTGTCTGGCATTCGATGGTGGCGCGCGACGATCTGGTGCTGGTGGATCGCAACTGCCACAAGTCGGTGCTGCACGCGATCATCATGACCGGCGCGATCCCGTTGTACCTGTGTCCGGAGCGCAACGAACTGGGGATCATCGGTCCGATTCCGCTGAGCGAGTTCAGTCGCGAATCGATTCAGGCGAAGATCGACGCCAGCCCGCTGACCCAGGGTCGTGCGCCGAAAGTCAAACTGGCAGTGGTGACCAATTCGACCTACGACGGCCTCTGTTACAACGCCGAATTGATCAAGCAAAGCCTTGGCAACAGCGTCGAAGTACTGCATTTCGACGAGGCGTGGTACGCCTATGCAGCGTTTCACGAATTCTTCGCCGGACGTTACGGCATGGCCACTTCGCGTAGCGCCGACAGCCCATTGGTGTTCACCACCCACTCCACCCATAAGCTGCTCGCTGCGTTCAGTCAGGCTTCGATGATTCATGTGCAGGACGGCGGTGCGCGGCAACTGGATCGCGACCGCTTCAACGAAGCGTTCATGATGCACATCTCCACTTCGCCGCAGTACAGCATCATTGCCTCGCTCGACGTGGCGTCGGCCATGATGGAAGGCCCGGCCGGGCGCTCGCTGTTGCAGGAAACCTTCGACGAAGCGCTGAGTTTCCGTCGGGCGCTGGCCAATCTGCGTCAGCACATCGCTGCTGATGACTGGTGGTTCTCGATCTGGCAGCCGCCAGGTGTCGAGGGCATCGACCGTGTGCAAACCGAAGACTGGTTGCTGCAACCGGATGCTGACTGGCACGGTTTCGGTGAGGTCAGCGACGACTATGTACTGCTTGACCCGATCAAGGTCACGTTGGTGATGCCGGGGTTGAATGCCGGTGGCGCGTTGAGCGAGAGGGGGATTCCGGCCGCCGTGGTCAGCAAGTTCCTCTGGGAGCGCGGGCTGGTGGTGGAGAAGACCGGTCTGTACTCGTTTCTGGTGCTGTTCTCCATGGGCATCACCAAAGGCAAATGGAGCACGCTGATCACCGAGTTGCTGGAGTTCAAGCGCAGTTACGACGCTAATGTCGGTCTGGCAACGTGCCTGCCGTGCGTTGCACAGGAGGACACCGCACGCTATCGCGGTATGGGCCTGCGTGACTTGTGCGATCAATTGCATGCCTGCTATCGCAGCAATGCCACTGCCAAACACCTCAAGCGCATGTACACCGTAATGCCGCAAATCGCCATGAAGCCTGCCCATGCCTATGATCATCTGGTGCGCGGTGAAGTCGAGGCCGTACCGATCGACGAGCTGGAAGGGCGGATTGCTGCGGTGATGCTGGTACCGTATCCACCGGGAATCCCGTTGATCATGCCCGGCGAGCGTTTTAGCGAGTCGACTCGCTCGATCATCGATTACCTGAAATTTGCCCGCACGTTCGATAGCAGCTTTCCCGGTTTTGTCGCCGATGTGCATGGACTGCAACATGAAGACCAAGGCAATGGACGGCACTACACCGTCGATTGCGTCAAGGAATGAGGACTTTTCCCAGTATGCAACCGGTCATGAATCCGAAATACCCAGGGCTGTCGGTGCGTGTCGCCGATGAAGGCTTTGCAGCTTATATCTGGGGCAGCGACTTCAGCTTTGAGGTCGCAGCGTATGGCGCCGCGGTGATCGGCAAGCCGGTGGAGCAGTGGTCGATGACGACGATTGTCCCTTACCGCAAGTGTTACGGCATTGATCCGGAGGAGTTCAGCAGCTACCGCGATGCGGCGGACAGCGCGATTTTCATGGCATACCTCGACGACGAACCGGTCGGCCATCTGGTCATCAGCACCAACTGGAATGGCTTTGCCCATATCGATGAGTTGGCGGTGCACGCGCCGGCCCGTCGCCACGGTGTAGCGAAGGCGTTGCTGGATGTGGCGCAATTCTGGAGTCGCAAAAAGAAGCTGCCGGGGATCATGCTGGAAACCCAGAACAATAACCTCGGTGCTTGTCGGCTTTATGAGCGCTGTGGGTATGTGATCGGTGGTGTCGACCAGTTACGCTATCGCGGCATCGACCCGAACACCGCCGAGGTGGCGCTGTTCTGGTATCGACTGTTCGATAATCCGCTGGAAAATTCAGTTAGCTCGTCAGCATCGCCTCGGCTTGTTCCGTGACGATGGCCAGTAAGGTCTGGATCGCCGATGACGGCGCGGCGTGCTTGAAGGTCAAGGCGTAGAGGCTGATCGTTATGGCGGGCGATAGCGGGCAGGTATCAAGCCCGGCGGAGCGTGCGCCCAATGCGGTGAACGGATCGACAATGGCCAGACCTTCGCCGGCCTCGACCATGCTGCGCATCATTTGATGGGTTTGCACGCGGGTCTGGATGCTCGGCGCCGGGCGTAAGGCCTGGAGTTTGTTTTCCAGTGCCGGGCTCAGCGGATCCTCACGTTCGAGGCCGATCATCGCCTGTCCCGCCAGGTCCTGCAGGGAAATGTACTTCTGCTTCGGTTGCAGCCAGCCATGAGGCGCAAGCAATTGCAGCTTGCCTTGGGCCAATGGCTGGCAATGAATGTCGGGATGGTCGGGATCGTGCAGGCTCAAACCCAGATCACATTCACGCAGCAAAAGGCTGCGGACGATGTCCCGGGTCGGGGCACTCAACAGGCTGCAAGGTGCATCCGGCAGGCGTCGACGCAGTGAGGCGAGGCTTTGTGGCAATAATTGCTGGGCCAGCGCAGGGGTGCCGATGATGCGCACCGGCGGGGCGAGGTATTGTTTGAGGCTGCTGGCCAGGCGTTGCACAGGTTCCAGCGCTTCATAGACGTGAGCGATTTCCACCTGCAACGCCCGAGCCTCGGGCGTCGGTTGCAGGCGCCCGCGAACGCTGGCGAACAGCATGAACCCCAAATGACTCTCGGCCTCGCGCAAACGCTCTTCGACCTCGGCCAGCGGCAACTGCAACCATTCGGCGGCAGTGCCCATATGACCGGCCTGCAAAAGCGCCTGAATCACTTCGATATGACGTAAACGCATGCGTGAAGTCCATGTTCAGCAGGTGGGGTCAGTGGCTGAATCCTACCCCAAGTCTGCGCATATGACTTCTGCTCATAACAGTCAGTTATGAAGCGACGGTTGGTTCAGGTTCGCGAGTCAGGGTGACACCCGATTGAACCAGCAAAAACTCGTTGTCACTGACCTTGTTGACGCGATCGCCAATGGCCAGTTTGTATGTGGTGACAGGCTCCGAGCCGGTAAAACCGTCCGCTGACGGAGTGGATTCCTGGAACTCATGCACCGAATAAACGCGGCCTTCCGCATCTCTTGCATGGAACTGACCGACCAGTACTGCTGCCATCTGCTTAGAACCTCTGGAGATAAAACGCTTGATTTGCGGCTTGGTAGACCGTCATCAAGGCCTGTAAGTTTTCCTACAGGAGAAAAATAATCAGCACGCGGGTATTTCCCGAGTCCGCTGGTGAAACTGTCATCGAATCATCTATAACTACTGGCTTCTTCCACTGACAATCGAGAGTCTTCCATGAGCAATGTCTACAACGTCGCCGTAGTGGTCGGTAGTCTTCGCAAAGCGTCGATCAACCGTAAAGTCGCCCTTGCACTGGCCGAGCTGGCTCCGGCTAACCTCAAGCTTGAGATTGTCGAAATCGGCGATCTGCCACTCTATAACGAAGACATTGACGGTGATTCACCGCCGGCAGCCTACAGCACTTTTCGACAAAAGGTGGGTTCATCCGACGCGGTGCTGTTTGTGACGCCGGAGTACAACCGCTCGGTGCCTGCACCGTTGAAAAATGCGATCGACGTTGGCTCGCGGCCTTACGGCAAGAGCGTCTGGGGCGGCAAGCCGTGCGCGGTGATCAGTGTTTCGCCAGGTGCGATCGGCGGTTTCGGCGCGAACCAGCATCTGCGTCAGTCGTTTGTGTTTCTCGACGTGCCCTGCATGCAGCAGCCAGAGGCCTATCTGGGCGGTGCGGGGTCGGCGTTTGATGAGGCGGGCAAGCTGAGCGAGACGGTGAAACCGTTTTTGCAGAAGTTCATCGATGCGTACGGGCTCTTTGTGGCACAACACAAGAAATGAGTTAATCGTTTCTCCGGATGTACACCGGAAACTGTGGGAGCGGGCTTGCTCGCGAAAGCGTAGTGTCAGATAGCAACTTTTTGTCTGACCTGCGGCCTTCGCGAGCAAGCCCGCTCCCACATGTGGATCCCTACCCATTTGATTGTTGAAGGCTGTCGAGAATGCTCGCTGCGTCACTGATTTTCCTGCTGACCATCACCCTTGTCATCTGGCAACCCAAAGGTCTTGGCGTCGGCTGGAGTGCGACGTTGGGCGCCGTACTGGCGCTGATCTTCGGCGTGGTGCATCTGAGCGACATCCCCCTGGTATGGCAAATCATCTGGAACGCCACCGGCACCTTCGTCGCGCTGATCATCATCAGCCTGTTACTCGATGAGGCCGGGTTTTTTGCCTGGGCCGCGCTGCATGTGGCGCGATGGGGGCGGGGCAGCGGGCGCAAGCTGTTTGCCTTTATGGTGTTGCTCGGTGCGCTGGTGTCGGCATTGTTTGCCAATGACGGTGCCGCACTGATCCTTACGCCGATTGTGATTTCGATGTTGCTGGCGCTGCGCTTTTCTCCGGCGGCCACCCTTGCGTTCGTCATGGGTGCCGGGTTCATTGCCGATACCGCGAGCCTGCCGCTGGTGGTGTCGAATCTGGTCAACATCGTTTCGGCAGACTTTTTCCATATCGGTTTCAATCGCTATGCGGCCGTCATGGTGCCGGTGAACGTTGTCAGCGTCGCCGCGACGCTGGCGATGTTGCTGTGGTTTTTCCGTCGTGACATTCCCAAGGCGTACGCCCCCGAACAGCTTGAACTGCCGCACACTGCGGTTCACGACAAAGCGACGTTCTACGCCGGTTGGGGGGTGTTGGCGATCCTGTTGATCGGCTGCTTCTTCCTCGAACAACTGGGCATCCCGATCAGCGCGATATCGGCGGTCTGCGCTGCGCTGTTGCTGGGTATCGCCGCCCGTGGTCACAAGATTTCAACGCGCAAGGTGCTGAAAGAAGCACCGTGGCAGATCGTGATTTTCTCGCTAGGCATGTATCTGGTTGTCTACGGCCTGCGCAATGCCGGGTTGACCGGGTATCTGGCGGGTTGGCTGGATGTTTTCGGCGGTCATGGCGTATGGGGTGCGGCAATGGGCACCGGTGTGCTGACCGCGTTGTTGTCCTCGATCATGAACAATCTGCCGACCGTTTTGATCGGGCTGCTCTCGATTGAGGCCAGTCAGGCGAGCGGGGTGGTCAAGGAGGCGATGATCTATGCCAACGTGATCGGCAGTGATCTGGGGCCGAAGATCACGCCGATTGGCAGTCTGGCGACGTTGCTGTGGCTGCACGTGCTGGAACGCAAGGGGATCAGGATTGGCTGGGGGTATTACTTCAAGGTGGGGATTGTGCTGACGGCACCGGTTTTATTGGTGACGTTGGCGGCTTTGGCTGTGCGGTTATCCCTTTAGACCGAGTCGGCACCCATCGCTGGTTTGCCAGCGATGGGTGGCGAACAGGCACTGCAAATTTTCAGGCTTGGCCAGGCACATTCGGCCAAAGATCCGAGACCAGAAACAACCGCTCCGCTTCCTCCCATTCGCCCTGCACATTCTCGATCAGCCGCACCATTAGCTGCGCCGGGGCTAGCGGTTCCAAACCCTCCAGCCACATTTGCAAGTGTTCCTCTTTCCAGGTCTGTTCCACCGGATAGTGCGCCGGTGCCAGCCAGGCATGGCGGGGCAGGGGTTGCCAGCGTCCGGCCGGGCGTTGCGCGACGAACGCCGGCCAATCCTTCTGATGCAACCAACTGCCGCGCAAATGTTGTGGGTGGGCACCCCGCGGCGATTGCGCTTGCCCCGGCCACGGATACAACAGATAACCACCGAGCCACAGCTGCGCACTGAACACCTCGATATCCAGCGCTGCCAGGACTTCGCGACTTTCCGGGCGCGTGGAAATCGGCAGTTGATGCTCGGCCAGATGCGCCAGCTTGCGATCCAGTCGATCATGGCAACCGGGCCCCAGCCATTGCGCCGGATCATGACCATCGCCGTTTTGCGGGCCGAGGTAGAGCTTGATTGCCAGCTCCAGGTGATGCACGCCGTCGCGGTCACGCAGCAACATGTCCAGTTCGCCGAGGGTATGGCCACCCCGGCGAATCGGCAGGTTGGCGGCGATCAGTTCGATACCCGGTGCATGTTGCACAGCAAACTGCCACAACCGCTCGTAATAAAGGCCCAACCGCCGCGTGCGTGCCTGGGACAGCCAGTGCAGCAATCCGTAACTGTCACGGTCGAGCTGACGCAGCCAGTGTTCCAGGCGCTCGGGATCGGCGACCCAATCGCTGCCGGCCAGCGGATGACGCTGCGGCCATGGCGTTGTGGCCAGCATCGGCGGGGCGAGGATCACCCACGCCAGATCGCGCACTTCGGGATGGCGTAACTGGTGGGGCAACTGGAGCAAGTCAGGAAATAGGATCATCTTGCGAGCATAGCCTTAAACACGGGCACACCCTTGAGGCTGAAAGGATTTTGTCTATCGCAGGCTTTCGCCCATAATCGTGCTTTTCGCGTTTTCGATTGTCCGCAGAGGTCCCATGGAGCAATTTCGCAATATCGGCATCATCGGTCGCCTGGGCAGTTCCCAGGTGCTGGATACCGTCCGCCGACTGAAACGGTTTCTGCTCGATCGTCACCTGCATGTGATCCTCGAAGACACCATTGCTGAAGTTCTGCCCGGCCACGGCCTGCAAACTTCGTCGCGCAAGATGCTCGGCGAAGTCTGCGACATGGTCATCGTCGTCGGCGGCGACGGCAGCCTGCTCGGCGCTGCCCGGGCGCTGGCGCGGCACAACATTCCGGTGCTCGGGATCAACCGTGGCAGCCTCGGGTTCCTCACCGACATTCGCCCCGATGAGCTGGAAGTCGAAGTCGCCAAGGTGCTCGACGGCCATTACCTGGTGGAAAACCGCTTTTTGCTGCAAGCCGAAGTCCGCCGCCATGCCGAAGCCATCGGCCAGGGCGATGCGCTGAACGACGTGGTGTTGCACCCTGGCAAGTCGACGCGGATGATCGAGTTCGAGCTGTACATCGACGGCCAGTTCGTCTGCAGCCAGAAGGCTGACGGCCTGATCGTCGCCACGCCCACCGGTTCTACCGCCTATGCGCTGTCTGCCGGCGGACCGATCATGCATCCCAAACTCGATGCCATTGTGATCGTGCCGATGTACCCCCATATGTTGTCGAGCAGGCCAATTGTGGTCGATGGCAACAGTGAGCTGAAAATCGTCGTGTCGAAAAACATGCAGATCTACCCGCAGGTCTCCTGCGATGGGCAGAACCACTTCACCTGCGCGCCGGGCGACACCATCACCGTCAGCAAGAAAGCGCAGAAGCTGCGACTGATTCACCCGCTCGACCACAACTACTACGAAGTCTGCCGCACCAAGCTCGGCTGGGGCAGCAAGCTGGGTGGTGGAGGCGACTGATGCTCGATCCCGCGCGCAGTTATGACCTGATTGGTGACGTGCACGGATGCGCCCTGACCCTGGAACACTTGCTTGACCGACTCGGTTATCACAAGCAGGGCGGGGTCTGGCGGCATCCATCGCGCATGGCCGTGTTCGTCGGCGACATCATCGACCGTGGCCCGCGGATTCGCGAGGCGCTGCACATCGTTCATGACATGGTCGAGGCCGGTCAGGCGTTGTGCATCATGGGCAACCACGAATTCAATGCGCTGGGCTGGAGCACCCCGGCGCCTCCGGGCAGCGGCAAGCAGTTCGTGCGTGAGCACACGCCGCGTCATGCGCGTTTGCTTCATGAAACCCTGACTCAGTTCGAAGATCATCCCGGCGACTGGCACGACTTTCAGCAGTGGTTCTATGAACTGCCGCTGGTGGTGGACGCCGGGCGTTTCCGTGTTGTGCATGCCTGCTGGGACGCCGGCCTGATCGAACCGTTGCGCGGCCTGTTTCCCGATGCGCGTATCGATGAGCATTTCCTCCAGGCTTCGGCGGTGCCCGGCAGCTTTGCCTGCACGGTGTTCGACCGCCTCCTGCGTGGCACCGACATGCGCCTGCCCGGGGGCCAGACCATGACCAGTGGCGACGGTCTGGTGCGTTCGTTCTTCCGCACCAAGTTCTGGGAAGACGATCCGAAAACCTACGGCGACATCGTCTTCCAGCCTGATGCGCTGCCGGAACCGGTGGCACGGACGCCGCTGACCTCTACCGAAAAAAACTCCCTGCTGCGCTATGGCGTCGACGAGCCGTTGCTGTTCGTCGGCCACTACTGGCGCAGCGGCAAACCGGCGCCGATCCGCCCCAACCTCGCGTGTCTGGATTACAGCGCGGTGCTCTACGGCAAACTCGTCGCCTATCGTCTGGATCAGGAAACCCGCCTCGATCCGGCTAAATTCGTCTGGGTCGATGTCGAGCGGCCGGAGGTGCTGCAATGAGTGCGATAGCGGTATTGCGTTTGCCACTGGCGGTGGATTTGAGTGGTTTTGTCCAGTTGCTGCAACGGATGCAAGTGCCACATCGAGTCAGCGAAGAGGCGGGCGAGCAAGTGCTGTGGGCGCCTGCGGAAATCAGCGAAGACGTGCGCTCGCTTTACGAACGCTTCCCGGCCGGCGATCCAGATCAGCAACTGGACATTCCCGTGGCCCAGACACTCAAGCGTCCAAGCTTCGTCGAACAGTTGAAATATGCCAAAGCCACGGGGTTTATCCTGCTGCTGTGCCTGATTGTGGGCGGCCTGACTTACCTGGGCGAAAACCTGCAGACCTTGCGCTGGCTCACCTTTCTCGATTTTCGGGTGGTCGGCGATTACATCCATTTCACGCCGCTGGCTGATAGCTTGGCGGCGGGGCAGTGGTGGCGCTTGTTTACGCCAATGCTGATTCACTTCGGCATTCTCCACCTGGCCATGAACGGTATGTGGTACTGGGAGCTGGGCCGGCGTATCGAGTCGCGTCAGGGCAGCATCAACCTGATCGGCCTGACGCTGCTGTTCAGCCTTGTCTCCAACTACGCGCAATTTGCCTGGAGCGGCGCGACCCTGTTCGGCGGCCTGTCCGGCGTGCTGTACGGCTTGCTCGGGCATTGCTGGATCTTCCAGTTGCTGGCGCCGAACCCGGCCTATCGTCTGCCGCGTGGCGTGCTGGTGATGATGCTGGTGTGGTTGCTGGTGTGCATGTCCGGGCTGATCTCGATGATCGGTTTCGGCGAAATCGCCAACGCCGCCCACGTCGGCGGGTTACTCATCGGATGCTTCACCGGTTTGTTGGGTGGTTTGTATAACCGCCGTAAACTGGCCGCCTGAAATTTTTCTGTAGATAAAGAGCACGGAGACCCTGATGTCCTCTTTTAACGACATGATCAACAACATTACCCCGGACATCTACGAGAGCCTGAAGCTGGCCGTGGAAATCGGCAAGTGGTCGGACGGTGGCAAACTCACCGCCGAACAGCGCGAATTGTCCTTGCAGGCGATGATCGCCTGGGAAATCCAGAACCTGCCTGAAGAACAGCGCACCGGTTACATGGGCCCGCAGGAATGTGCGTCGAAGTCGATCGAAGTGCCGAATATTCTGTTCAAGTCGGATGCCATCCATTGATCGAGATTGGCCGCGGTGCAATCAGCAAAATGTCGGCGCGCCTGGACGGGCCGAACGTGCAATACGCGTTTCGTCTGGATGACGTCGAGGTGCCGGTCAATCCCATGATCGGCACCACGGTGCGTCTTGAATACCTGGGGGCGATCCATTGCACCCATTGCGGGCGCAAGACTAAAACCAGTTTCAGTCAGGGCTACTGCTATCCGTGCATGACCAAGCTGGCGCAGTGCGATATCTGCATCATGAGCCCGGAGCGCTGCCACTATGACGCCGGCACCTGTCGGGATCCGGCGTGGGGCGAGCAGTTCTGCATGACGGACCATGTGGTTTACCTGGCCAATTCGTCGGGGATCAAGGTTGGCATCACTCGTGCTACCCAATTGCCGACGCGCTGGCTCGATCAGGGGGCCAGTCAGGCGTTGCCGATCATCCGCGTCGCCACGCGGCAGCAATCGGGCTTCGTCGAAGATCTGTTGCGTAGCCAAGTGGCTGACAAGACCAATTGGCGTGCACTGCTCAAGGGCGATGCCGTCGCCGTGGATCTGGCACAGGTGCGTGATCAGTTGCTCGACACCTGCGCCGAGGGCCTGCAAGGCTTGCAGGAGCGATTCGGCCTACAGGCCATTCAGACGATTCCCGATGTCGAACCGCTGGAAATCCGCTATCCGGTCGTGCAATACCCGGCCAAAATCGTCAGCTTCAACCTGGACAAGAACCCGATTGCCGAAGGCACGCTGCTGGGGATCAAGGGCCAGTACCTGATCTTCGACACCGGCGTGATCAACATTCGTAAGTACACGGCTTATCAGCTCGCCGTGCATCAGTAAGGACTCCAGCATGCGCACCGAACAACCGAAGATGATTTACCTGAAGGACTATCAGGCGCCCGAGTACCTGATCGACGAAACGCACCTGACCTTCGAGTTGTTCGAGGATCACAGCCTGGTCCACGCGCAATTGGTGATGCGCCGCAATCCGGCGCGTGGCCCGGGCCTGCCGCCGCTGGTGCTCGATGGCCAGCAACTGGAATTGCTGTCGGTGACCTTGGCCGATCAGGAACTGAGCGCTGCGGACTATCAGCTCAGTGAAAACGAACTGACCCTGCAACCGACCAGCGAAACCTTCACGCTCGACACCAGCGTCAAGATCCATCCGGAAACCAACACCGCGCTGGAAGGCCTGTACAAGTCCGGCACGATGTTCTGCACCCAGTGCGAGGCCGAAGGTTTCCGCAAGATCACCTATTACCTCGACCGCCCGGACGTGATGAGCAAGTTCACCACCACGGTGGTCGCCGAACAGCACAGCTATCCGGTGCTGCTGTCCAACGGCAATCCGATTGCTTCCGGCCCGGGCGAAGACGGCCGGCATTGGGCGACCTGGGAAGACCCGTTCATGAAGCCGGCGTACCTGTTCGCGCTGGTGGCCGGTGACTTGTGGTGCGTTGAAGACACGTTCACCACCATGACCGAGCGCAATGTGGCGCTGCGCATTTACGTCGAGCCGGAAAACATCGACAAGTGCCAGCACGCGATGAACAGCCTGAAGAAGTCGATGCGCTGGGACGAAGAGGTTTACGGTCGCGAGTACGATCTGGACATCTTCATGATCGTCGCCGTGAACGACTTCAACATGGGCGCGATGGAGAACAAAGGCCTCAACATCTTCAACTCCAGCGCCGTACTGGCCCGCGCCGAAACCGCCACCGACGCCGCGCACCAGCGGGTCGAGGCGATTGTCGCGCACGAATACTTCCACAACTGGTCGGGCAACCGCGTGACCTGCCGCGACTGGTTCCAGCTGTCGCTCAAGGAAGGCTTCACCGTGTTCCGTGATTCCGGTTTCTCCGCCGACATGAACTCCGCCACGGTCAAGCGCATACAGGACGTGGCGTACCTGCGTACCCATCAGTTCGCCGAGGATGCCGGCCCGATGGCCCACGCGGTGCGTCCGGACAGCTTCATCGAAATTTCCAACTTCTACACCTTGACCGTGTACGAAAAGGGCTCGGAAGTGGTCGGCATGATCCACACCTTGCTCGGCGCCGAAGGCTTCCGTAAGGGCAGCGATCTGTACTTCGAACGCCACGACGGCCAGGCCGTGACTTGCGACGACTTCATCAAAGCCATGGAAGATGCCAATGGCGTCGACCTGACCCAGTTCAAGCGCTGGTACAGCCAGGCCGGCACACCGCGTCTGGCGGTGAGCGAGTCTTACGACGCCGCCGCGAAAACCTACAGCCTGACGTTCCGGCAGAGCTGCCCGGAAACACCGGACAAGGTGGAAAAACTGCCGTTCCTGATTCCCGTGGAGCTGGGCCTGCTCGACAGCAAGGGCAACGCGATTGCCCTGCGGCTGGCTGGTGAAGCCGCTGCCCAAGGCTCCACTCGCGTCATTTCCGTGACCGAAGCCGAGCAGACCTTCACTTTCATCGACATCAGCGAACAGCCGTTGCCGTCACTGCTGCGTGGTTTCTCGGCGCCGGTGAAACTGAGCTTCCCGTACAGCCGCGATCAACTGATGTTCCTGATGCAGCACGACAGCGACGGCTTCAACCGCTGGGATGCCGGCCAGCAACTGTCGGTGCAGGTGCTGCAAGAGCTGATCACTCAACAGCAGAAGGGCGAAAGCCTGGTGCTTGACCCGCGCTTGATTACCGCGTTGCGCACAGTGCTGTGCGACGAATCGCTGGATCAGGCGATGGTCGCGGAAATGCTCTCGCTGCCGGGTGAGGCGTATCTCACCGAAATCAGCGAAATAGCGGATGTCGAAGCTATCCATATCGCGCGCGAATTTGCCCGCAAACAACTGGCGGACAACCTGTTCGAAGCGCTGTGGCTGCGTTATCAGGCCAACCGCGACCTGTCGAAGAACACCCCGTATGTGGCCGAGGCCGAGCATTTCGCCCGTCGTGCGTTGCAGAACATCGCGCTGTCGTACCTGATGCTCAGCGGCAAGCCAGAAGTGTTGGCGGCGGCGCTGGAACAGTTCGACACCAGCGATAACATGACCGAGCGCCTGACGGCGCTGGCAGTGTTGGTCAACTCGCCGTTCGAAGAACAGAAAGCCGTGGCGCTGGCGAGTTTCGCCGAGCACTTCAAGGACAATCCGTTGGTCATGGATCAGTGGTTCAGTGTGCAGGCCGGCAGCGCGTTGCCGGGCGGTCTGGAGCGCGTGAAGGCGTTGATGCAGCACCCAGCGTTCAACATCAAAAACCCGAACAAGGTGCGTGCGCTGGTCGGCGCGTTTGCCGGACAGAACCTGATCAACTTCCACGCGGCAGATGGCTCGGGCTATCGCTTCCTGGCGGATCTGGTGATCGAACTGAACGGCTTCAACCCGCAGATCGCCTCGCGGCAATTGGCGCCACTGACGCGCTGGCGCAAATACGACAGCGCGCGGCAGGCGCTGATGAAAACCGAACTGGAGCGGATTCTGGCTTCAGGTCAGTTGTCCAGCGACGTCTATGAGGTGGTCAGCAAAAGCCTGGCTTAACGCGGATCTAAATGTGGCAGCGGGCTTGCTCGCGAAGAGGGTGTGTCAGGCACAGAGTTGTCGCCTGACATACCTCTTTCGCGAGCAAGCCCGCTCCCATAGTTTTTGCGTTACTTCAGATCAAACCGGTCGAGGTTCATCACTTTTGTCCAGGCGGCGACAAAGTCTTTGACGAACTGTTCCTTCGCATCCGAACTGGCATACACCTCCGCCAGCGCCCGCAATATTGCGTTGGAGCCGAACACCAGATCAACCCGCGTCGCCGTCCATTTCACGCTGCCGGTTTTACGGTCGCGGCCCTCGAACTCGTCCGCCGCTTTTGACGTTGGTTTCCACTCAACGCCCATGTCCAGCAGGTGGGTGAAGAAGTCGTTGGTCAACGCTTCGGTCTGGTGGGTGAACACGCCATGACGGCTTCCCCCGACGTTAGTGTTCAACACCCGCAACCCACCCAGCAGCACGGTCATTTCCGGCGCGGTGAGGGTGAGCAGTTGTGCCTTGTCGATCAGCAGCGCCTCGGCCGACACCGTGTATTTGCCTTTGCTGTAGTTGCGGAAGCCATCGGCGATTGGTTCGAGAAAACCGAATGAATCCACATCGGTTTGCTCTTGCGAGGCGTCCGTACGCCCCGGTGTGAATGGGACGGTGACGGAGTGCCCGGCATTTTTCGCCGCTTGCTCGACCCCGGCATTGCCGGCCAGCACGATCAGGTCTGCCAGCGAGACTTTCTTGCCCGATGCACCACCATTGAACGCGTTCTGAATGCCCTCAAGGGTTTTCAGCACGCTGGCCAGTTGTTCCGGCTGGTTGGCTTGCCAGGACTTCTGCGGCTCCAGGCGCAGACGGCCACCGTTGGCGCCGCCGCGCTTGTCCGAGCCACGGAACGTCGAAGCGGCAGCCCAGGCCGTCGAGACCAGTTGCGACACCGACAGACCGGATGCCAGCACTTTGCTCTTCAATGCGCCAGCGTCGTTTTCATCGATCAGTGGGTGAGTGGCATCGGGAATCGGGTCTTGCCACAGCAGTTCTTCGTTGGGCATCTCCGGGCCGAGATAGCGAGAGAGGGGACCCATGTCGCGGTGGATCAGTTTGTACCAGGCGCGGGCGAAGGCGTCGGCCAATTGATCGGGATTGGCCAGAAAACGCCGGGAGATCTGCTCGTAAGCCGGGTCGAAGCGCAACGCCAGATCAGAGGTGAGCATGGTTGGCGAGAGTTTTTTGCTCGGGTCATGGGCATGGGGAACGGTGCCTGCACCCGCGCCGTTTTTCGGAATCCACTGATGCGCACCGGCCGGGCTTTTGGTCAGTTCCCACTCGAAACCGAACAGGTTTTCCAGGTAGTTGTTACTCCACCGGGTCGGCGTGGTGGTCCAGGTCACTTCGAGGCCGCTGGTGATGGTGTCGCCGCCCTTGCCGGTGCCGAACGCGTTGCGCCAACCGAGGCCTTGTTCTTCTAGTCCGGCGGCTTCCGGTTCCGGGCCGACATTATCGGCAGGGCCGGCACCGTGGGTTTTGCCAAAGGCGTGACCGCCAGCAATCAGGGCCACGGTTTCTTCATCGTTCATGGCCATGCGGGCGAAGGTTTCGCGAATGTCGTGGGCCGAGGCCACGGGGTCAGGGTTGCCTTCAGGACCTTCCGGGTTGACGTAGATCAGGCCCATCTGCACCGCTGCAAGCGGGTTTTCCAGAGTGCGCTCGCCCTGATCCGTGCGGCTCTCTTCTTTGCCGTGCAGATCCGGTTCGGCTACCAGCGTGCCGTCACCGGGTTCCTGCATGGCGGCCTTGTCCTTGCCATAACGGCTATCACCGCCCAGCCATTCATTTTCCGAACCCCAGTACACGTCTTCGTCCGGTTCCCACACATCAGGGCGGCCACCGGAGAAACCGAAAGTCTTGAAGCCCATGGATTCAAGCGCGACGTTACCGGTGAGGACAATCAGGTCGGCCCAGGAAATGTTGCGGCCATATTTCTGTTTGATCGGCCACAGCAGGCGTCGGGCCTTGTCGAGGCTGACGTTATCCGGCCAACTGTTGAGCGGGGCGAAACGCTGCTGGCCCGATCCGGCACCACCGCGGCCATCCGCGGTGCGATAGGTGCCGGCGCTGTGCCAGGCCATGCGGATGAAGAGCGGGCCATAGTGGCCGAAGTCCGCCGGCCACCAGTCCTGGGAGTCGGTCATCAACGCATTGAGGTCTTGTTTCAGCGCCTGGAAGTCCAGGCTCTTGAAGGCTTTGGCGTAGTCGAAGTCCTTGCCCAGTGGGTCGGACTTGGGCGAGTGCTGACTCAGGATCTTCAGGTTGAGTTGATTCGGCCACCAGTCACGGTTCGTCGTACCACCACCAGCGGCGTGGTTGAACGGGCATTTCGATTCAGTTGCCATGTTCGGGTCCTTATCAGGTCGTCTACGGCCGGCTCGTGCCGACTTCGGACTTGTAAGGCTAGACCCGACTTGACGAGTCGGCTAATAGCCCGACTATTGGACGCTGATAGGCAGAACCTCTTAACGCGGTGTCAACTCGACTGTGCGGCCTCATCCTCCGGCACTTCATCCAGCAGATCCTCTTGCCCTGGCAGCTCGGTGATCACACTGAAATCCGTGACTTCAACAGCGCCCGATCCATAACCCAGCAAATGGAAGGAGAAAGCCTTGCGGTCTTGCGGATTATCGAAGCTGAAATCCATCTCCAGCGGCTGATCCGCCGTGGCGACCATTTCTGGCGGCAACCCGATCTGCACCTCTTTTTCGAATTCCTTGGCTTTGAGCTGAATGTACGCGACCTGGTGCGGATCAAGCGAACGCACAGTCATGCGTACGCGGGTGTACGAGCCCTTGGGCATTTCCAGGTATTGCGCGCCGATCAGATTGTCGGCCCAGTCATTATTGATCTGTGCCTGCAGCGCGATGACGTTGGTGCTGCCGAACTGATAGCGGTGATTGAGCGGCGTGCGCAGCAGGGACAGGTCCAGCGCATCGGCGCGCGCTGCGATCTGTCGGGCGCGATGGCCACTGTAGGTGCCCTTGAACGTGGCACTGTCGGCTATGAAACCGGCGCTTTCGTAATAGCGGCAGCGGCGCGGCATGTCACATTCGGAGAACATACCGTGGCCATCGTGATAGCGCAGCTTGCCGTTGGTGAACGACATCATTTCACGACCGGAATCGTAATCGCGAAACAGCGAACGGCCGCTCAATGAGTGAGGTACTGGCAGGGCGAAGTAGTCGAGGATCGAGGTGCTCAAATCAACATGGCCATACACCCCGGCCTTGAGGCGCGGGAGTTGCTCCTGCTCGGGTGCCAACGTCAGATTGAAACCCCATGACGAAGCCAGGCGCACGCCATCAATGCCGTGGGACTCATCGGAGGTGATCACCACCAGCGTGTCTTTCAACACGCCCTGGCGTTCGAGGCCACTGAGGAACTGCTCCAGTGCATCGTCGAGATAACCGACCGCCGCCTGCTTCGGCGTTTCGTAGCGCTCCCGATATTCTTCCGGTGCGGAGTAGGGCTGGTGCGTGCCTACGGTCAGCAATGTCAGCATCCACGGCTTTTTTTGCTTTTCCAGTTGGCCGACATAACTCAGCGCGCCCTCGAAGAATGCCTTGTCATCCTTGCCCCACGGAAATTCCACATAGTTGGCGTTGGTGAACCACTCCAGGCCATGGGTCGCATCGAAACCGATGTGCGGCATGATCTTGTCTTTGGCCATGAAACGCAGGCCGGCGCCTTGCAGATAGTGGGTGCTGAAACCGTGCGCGCGCAGTTGCGCCGGCAGACAAGCCTGATTGCGCTCGTTCAGGGTGAGCATTTCCACGCCTTTGGGCGTGCCGTTGTTGAGCTTGTCGTAATCGCCGCAGAGCATGGCGTACAGACCGCGAATGGTCTGGTGTGTGTGCACAACGTAGTCAGGTGTGTTCATGCCGCGTTCGGCCCAGCGACTGAGATTGGGCATCAGGTCTTCCTGATAATGGCTGCCAATGGCCTCGCGGTTGGCGCGGATGTAAGCGCCGGGAATGCCTTCCAGGGTGATGATCAGCACGTTGCGTGCCCGACCCGGTGCATTCAGCAGTTTCTGCCCGTTGAGGTCGACGTCGGTGAGTCCGGTCATGACCGGTGTGGTTTCCACAACATCGCCGTCCAGCCATTGCTCGGCCCGGATCTGCACATCGGCGACCTCAGTGGCTAGCAAATGGTGCGAAAGGCTGTACAAACGCCAAGGATCGGCCTCGCTCGGCCACAGGTTCTGTGCGCCCCAGTGCACAGCGAACAGCACCAGCGGCACACTCCAGAACGCACGGGGCAGGGCAGGACGGACAATGCCGCGTGCGGCAAACTGCGCCAGCAGCCAAAGCAACAGTGCCAGCAGCAACGAAATGCCCACCGCCGGATGCGCCAGTCCTGCGCCACTGGAGTTCTCGACAAACTGCGGATCGAACAGGTAATGCAGATCGGAAGGATTGGGCAGGCGACCGACGGCACTGACCAGTTCCGCAGTCGCCACCGCGAGCAAGCCCCAGAACAGCAGCAGCGGCAATGCCAGCCACCACGCGCGACGATGCAACAAAATCACCAGCGAACTGCCGATCGCCAGATCCGACAAATAACCCAGCGGAGTCGACCAGCCGAGTGTCGCGCGCAGGCACACTGGCACGATCAGCACCAGAACGATCAGGGAAAAGAGGCGGGCGTGTGGGTGTCGAAACCCGTTCAAAAGAGCGCTCACAAAAAAAGACCTTCCAGTCATCAAATCGTAAAAAAAGTGTGGGTGATGATAGCAAGGGTGGGCGGTCTGATCGTTGTTTTAAACGTGCATTTGATTGGTTTTCGGAGCCGTTTGGGGTTACACGAAACGCCATAAGCTCTAGCTGACGTTGGTGTTGGCTGGCAATCGGCGATGTTGATGCAGTATCTCGGCAGCAGATTTATTGTTTCATCTTATTTAGTGCGCCTTAGAACCGGCATGACAGCATGTGTTAAACGCTGCGATTCACACGACCACTTCGGCGTGGTGGTTGCCACGCCGTCCTGCAGAGTGCCTGTCTTCTGTGCGAGTTATCGGCTCAAGCTTCATCATCAAAGATGCTTTCAATCGTCATCTCGAACGCCCGGGCAATCTGAAACGCCAGCGGCAGGCTCGGGTCGTAGCGTTCATTCTCGATGGCGTTGATCGTCTGACGCGACACGTTCAGGCGCTCCGCCAGATCGACTTGGGACCATTTGCGCTGGGCGCGTAATTGCTTGAGGCGGTTTTTCATTGGTAGCGACGCTTGGCGAAGCGCAAACCGATCATCCACATCAGGCCCATCACCGGCCAGACCCACAACCAAGGGATGTGCGGTGCACCGACGGTCTCCAGAAAGCCGTAGGTAAAGGTCAGCAGGGCTGAGGCGGCGAAAGAAAAGCCCAGGGCTTCGAACTGGATGCGCAGGTACATTTCGTCGAGACGGCGCATGTCACGCACGATAGTCCAGCAGAACAGACCGACCGGAATAATGGGCAACAGGGTGATGACGGTACGCAGCCAAAAGCTGGCGTCGGCGAAATACAGCAAGGCAAATTGCGATGTCAGCAATACCAATATGTACAGCGCCATCGCAGCGGCCATTTCGCGATTAAAACTCTTCATGCTTCACTTCCTGTGTAAAAGACCCTTTACATCCTCTCTGATGAATTCTTTGGTGTAAAGCACGCTTTCCATAAACTTTACATCCGCAAAAAAATGGGCGGCATGATCGTCTATCAGGCCGCCCCGTTTTTTATTGCCGTAAAGTCAGATCAATGCATCTTGCTGTGATCGTGACCTTCCATGTTGGTCAGCGCGCGTACCGGCGCTTTAACCTCGATGGTTTCTTTCTCGCCCTTGGCGTTCTCAACGGTCAGGGTCAGCGGCACGCTTTCGCCTTCTTTGAGCTGGCCGTTCAGGCCCATCAGCATTACGTGGTAGCCGTTCGGATCAAGCTTGACGGCTTTGCCGGCCGGCAGTTCGACGAACTTCACCGGGCCCATGCTCATGACGTCGTTCTTCATGGTCATTTCGTGGATCTGCACGTCTTTGGCCACGGGCGTTGCGACGCTGAGCAGCTTGCTGTCGCTGTCGGCGGTGAGGGTCATGAACGCGCCACTGGCGGTCTGGGTTGGCACGGTCGCACGTACCCAGGCGTCGTCGACCTTGGTCTGCGCCGAGACCTGAAACGCCAGACCCATCAACGAAAGGGCGAAAACGGTGCGTTTGATGTTGTTCAGAACGGGGTGCATCAGCAAACCTCCATAACAGTTAGCAAATCTTCCGTGCATTCTTCTGCCGAAAGTGAGGTGGACAGTCCCAGGCGCAGTTCGCCGCGCGAGTCGTAGACATAACTGGTGGCGGTGTGCGAGATGGTGTAGGTGTCGCCGGCCGGCACCTTCTCGAAGAACACGTCGAATTCCTTGGCCGTGGCCTTGGTTTCTTCAAGCGTGCCGTACAGCGCGACGAAGGTCGGGTCGAAGGCCTTCATGTAGGCATCGAGAATCTCTGGCGTGTCGCGCTCGGGGTCGAGGCTGATGAAGATCACCTGCAAGCGATCGCCGTCCCGGCCCATGAGCTTTTTGATTTTTGCCGCACGGGCCAAGGTCGTCGGGCAGACTGCCGGGCACTGGGTGAAACCGAAGAACACCATTGGCATCAGGCCGCGAAAGCTCGACAGGGTCATGGTTTCGCCGTCGGTGTTCTTCAGTTTGAAGGTGCGTCCCATGATCTTGTTACTCAGATCCTTGCCGTACTTGTACGACAATTGGCCGCGGGTGTCGCAGCCGGCGAGCAGGCCAAGCCCGAGCACGCCCATTCCCGCAAGCACCTTGCGGCGAGTCAACAAAGCCGTCATCTAATACCGCCTTTTGCAGCCCGTCAGTCGGCAGGACTGGCGGGGGGTTAACCGTAAAAGCGGCGCATCATACCAAACTGAAGGCAGACGCCGGCTGCGGATCGGCGGACAGGGTGTCGCAGGGTGACAAAAGGTGTAAGAAAAAGTGACGAGAGATAGCGCGATAGCCTCCTGCAGATTTGACGTTGCGAGGTCGTCGCTGAGGAGGGGTCCGTGACAGGAGTTCGAATAGATTGGCTCTGTAGTCACCGCCCTTTATCCAATGCCAATTGTCCTTTCTGAGTTGACAGTTAAACGCTTTTCAGCCGATTTATCTCGCCACGGTGCGTCAGTAATCTGTGCCCATCTTGAACGCAACAAGAACCCCCACAACTAAAAAGGAATGCACAGATGAACACTCCAACCTACAACCGCCTCAACAAAGACGACGCCGTAGTGCTACTGGTTGATCACCAGACCGGTTTGATTTCTCTGGTGCAGGACTTCTCGCCGAACGAGTTCAAGAACAACGTGCTGGCGCTGGCCGATCTGGCGAAGTTCTTCCAGTTGCCGACCATCCTCACCACCAGTTTCGAGCAAGGCCCGAACGGTCCGCTGGTACCGGAGTTGAAAGAGATGTTCCCTGATGCGCCTTACATCGCTCGTCCAGGGCAGATCAACGCCTGGGACAACGAAGACTTCGTCAAAGCAATCAAAGCTACCGGTCGCAAACAGATCATCATCGCCGGTGTCGTGACGGATGTGTGCGTCGCGTTTCCGACCCTGTCGGCGCTGGCGGAGGGGTTTGATGTGTTCGTGGTGACTGATGCGTCCGGCACGTTCAACACCACCGTGCAACAAGCCGCGTGGAGTCGCATGACCCAGGCCGGTGCGCAGATGATGAACTGGTTCTCGGTGGCCTGTGAGCTTCACCGCGACTGGCGCAACGACATTGAAGGCCTGGGTCATTTGCTGTCGCAGCGGATTCCGAACTACCGCAATTTGATGAATGGCTATGCGGCGCTGACGGCTCAACAGAAGTAAGCGAGCCGCGTCACACGAAAAGCCTGCCCTGAAAAGCAGGCTTTTTACGTCGCAACAAATTATTGCGGCACTTCAGAAGAATGTTCGCGACAGCTTCATTCAACGTTAGCCGACATCAGGCTAACGACGCGCGAAACGAGGGTGTCGATCGCAAACGGCTTGGTCAACACCTGCATTCCCGGCCCGAGTTGACTGTTGCCAATGACGGCATTTTCGGCATAGCCGGTGATGAACAAGGTTTTCAGTTCAGGCCTCATTGCCCGGCCCGCATCGGCCACCTGTCGTCCGTTCATGCCACCCGGTAATCCGACATCGGTGATGAGCAAGTCGATTTTCGCAGTGGAGCGTAATGCTTCGAGTCCTTCGACGCTGTCGGCGGCTTCCAGCAGGTTATAACCGAGTTCGCCCAGCACGTCGCAAAGCAACATGCGCACGGAGGGTTCGTCGTCGACAATCAGAATTGTCCCGCCTGACTTGGCAAGAGGCGTTGTCGCGTTGCGCGTGGCATCCTGATTTGCCCGCGTTTCGCCACAGTACCTTGGCAGGTAGAGACTCATCGTGGTGCCTTGGCCCTCTTGTGAATGTACCCGCACCTGACCGCCGGATTGCTTGGTGAATCCGTAGATCATCGACAGCCCCAGGCCGGTGCCCTGGCCCAAAGGCTTGGTGGTAAAAAACGGGTCGAAGGCTTTGGCGATGACCTCGGGCGTCATGCCTGTGCCGGTATCAGTGACACACAGGGACAAGTACTCGCCTTCGGGCATGTCCTGCGCGCGGGCCGACGCCGAGTCCATTGTGCGATTGGCCGTCTCGACCGTGATACGCCCGCCATCAGGCATCGCATCGCGGGCGTTGATGCACAGATTCAGCAGTGCGTTTTCCAGTTGACTGGCATCGACCAGGGTCGGCCAGAGTTCGGGCGCCGCGACAGTCTTCAAGCGGATGGCGGGGCCGACGGTGCGCTGGATCAACTCGGTCATGCCGAGGATCAGGGAATTGACATCCGTCGGCCGTGGATCAAGCGTCTGGCGTCGCGAGAAGGCCAGCAATCGATGGGTCAGGGCCGCCGCACGTTTGGTGGCGCCTTGGGCGGTGACCATGTACTTATCGACGTCTTTCAGACGGCCTTGGGCGATGCGCTTTCCCATTAATTCCAACGCCGCCGAGATGCCGGCCAGCAGGTTGTTGAAATCATGGGCCAAGCCCCCGGTCAGTTGTCCGACCGCTTCCATCTTCTGCGACTGGCGCAGTTTTTCCTCGGTTTGCATGAGTTCGGCTGTGCGCGTCGATACGCGTTGTTCCAGTGTGTCGTTGAGCGCGCGCAACGCGGCGTTGGCCCGGTCGCGTTCGGCCTCGACGTTGCGTCGTTCCTCAACATCGATGAGTACGCCGGGAAATCGCAGCGGGGTGCCGTCATCGGCGCACTCGACGCGTCCGTTGGCCTCGATCCAGTTGTATGTTCCGTCTGCGCGGCGCACACGATACTGATGGGAGTAGGCGCCGCCGCGGGCAATTGCTTCGTTGATCGCGGCCGTAAGCCCGTCCCGGTCATCGGGGTGTACGGTCATCACGACTTGCTCCAGGCTCAGACCGGTGCGGCCCAACGCGGGATCAAGGTCAAAAATCCTGGCAAAGGACTCATCCATGGTGAAGCAATCTGTCGGCAAGTCCCAATGCCAGGTGCCAATAATGGCCCCGGCGGCGAGGGCCAGTTGCACGCGCTCGACGTTTTCACGCGCGACCGCCTCGCTGATCCGCAGGCGCTCTTCGGCGTCTCGGCGTTGGGTGACGTCGCTGAAGAAAATCGCGATTTGTCGATCGGCAGGATCGCCGACACGCACGGCGCGAACATCGAACCAGCGTTCAAAGGTATTGGCGTAGTTTTCGAAGTTGGCCGGCTCGCCGGTCTTGGCCACGTGCCCGTAAGTCTCGAACCAGAAACTCTCCAGGTTGGGGGCGAACTCGGTCACCCATTTACCCCGCAGGTTGACGCCGCATTGACGTTCGAACGCAGGGTTGGCCTCGACGAAGTAGTAATCGACGGGGCGATCGTCAGCGTCGAATTTGACTTTGACGATCGCGAACGCGGCCTCGATGGTTTCCAGGATGGTGCTGAAACGCGCCTCGCTACTGGCAAGCGCCGCTCGGCTGGCGGCAAGCTGGGCGGCCATATCCGGTGATGCTGCTGCGCTGCTCTCCAGAAGCAGGCGCAGACGCATGACCTCTGTCTCAAGCGCCTCGCGAGTAAGTTGCTTCAGAGTTTCCACCAAGGGGGCCTTCTTGATTTTTGTGTGAGTTCATTCAACGCGGCTCAAACGTACACCGGGAATCCTCACATTGACCTGTCACCGGGTGTTTAAGTTGCACCCGCACGGGGAAGGACGCCGGGTTTTATAGCGGCTCGCCACGATCCAGTGTGTCGAGCAGTTTCTGCCCCCGCTGCCAAAGCGCTTGTTGCTTGTCTTGCGGCATGCGGTCGAGGTTTCTGTACATCATGCTCATGCGCTGATTACCGCGTAGAAGATCGCCGTGGCGCATCAGGAAATGCCAGTACAGCGCATTGAAAGGGCAGGCGTTGTCAGCCGTGCTTTCGCTGACTTTGTAAGCACAGCCGCGACAGTAGTCAGACATTCGATTGATGTACTGGCCACTCGCGCAGTAAGGCTTGGAGCCGAGATATCCACCGTCAGCGTGCATGACCATGCCCAGGGTATTGGGCAGTTCCACCCAGTCGAACGCGTCCATGTAGATCGCCAGGTACCACTCGCAGATCTGGCTCGGCGCGATGCCAGTGAGCAAGGCAAAATTGCCCGTGACCATGAGCCTCTGGATGTGGTGGGCATAGGCATGTTCGAGGCTTTGACCGATTGCCTGGCGCATGCAGTTCATCTGCGTTTCGCCCGTCCAGTAGAACGCCGGCAAGGCCCGGTGGTTACCAAATGAATTACCTTGGGCATAGTCAGGCATCTTCAGCCAGTAAACCCCTCGCACATATTCCCGCCAGCCGATCAATTGCCGAATGAACCCCTCGGCTGCATTCAATGGGATGCGGCCAGACCTGTAAGCCGACTCAACGTCGCTGCACAGTTGACGTAAATCCAACAGACCGATATTGAGCGCTGCGCTGATCCGCGCATGGAACACAAAGGGTTCGTCGCTGGCCATGGCATCCTGGTAATCGCCGAACCCGGCCAGACCATAGTCCAGAAAGTAATCCCATAAGGCTTGGGCGTCGGCATGTGTGACCGGATAGTTGAAATTGTCCAGAGAGCCGTAGTGGCTGCTGAAGCGCTCTTTGACCAGTGCAAGCACGTCGCGAGTGATGGCGTCGCCGGAAAACCGCGCCGGGTAGGGCGCTTTCACTCCTTTGGGCAAGGCTTTGCGGTTTTCAGCGTCAAAGTTCCACGCGCCACCGACCGGCGTACCGTCGCCATTGATCAATAAACCGCTCTTGCGGCGCATCTCGCGGTAGAAAAACTCCATGCGCAGCTTTTTTTTGCCGGCCGCCCACGCGCTGAACTCAGCGCGACTGCACAGAAAACGCGTGTCGGCATGCCAGTCAATGGCTGAGCCGCATTCCTTGAGAGACTGTTCGAGGCGCCAGTCGCCGCATTCGGTGACGTGCAGTTCGTCCGCTTGTAGCAGGTCCTGCCAGCGGCGTAATTCCCCCGGTACCGATCCGCTGTTGTGCGGGGCATCAAGGGTGACGTACTCGACACGCACGCCTCTGGCCTGCAGCGCCTGGGCGAAATGACGCATGGCGCAGAAGATCAGCGCGATCTTCTGCGGATGATGAGGCACATGGCTGGCTTCTTCCATCACCTCGACCATCAGTACCGCATCCCGTTCGGGATCGAGCCCTTGCAATGAGGCCAGGTCAAACGACAGTTGATCGCCGAGGATCAGGCACAGGCGATTGACCTTGTTCATTCGGGGCAGCCCACCAGCGTTCGGTTCATAAAGGAGGTGTCAGCGAAAAAGGCAGGCGCAGTTCCTCGACAGGGCCTGTGTCCCGGCCGCACATTTCGTCGTGCACGCATTGCTGCACCAACACGCAGGGAAAGGCCGGAACGGTTTGCAACAAGTCACGCAGATGAGTGATTGAACGTAGACGCATGGGTTTGGCGGTATCGTCCAGCAAGGTGAATTGGCCTTGATCCATGCGGATGCGTGCCAGATAGAAACCACCTTCGAGCGACAGCAGTTCCAGTTCCCGTACTTCGCTGTTGGCGGCGTGCTCGGTGAGGGTTTGCAGATTCATGAATCACTCCTTGCCTACCAAGGTAGGCGTTCTCCGTCGTAGGCAAAGAAAGGCGCAAGACCATCGCCGGTCCCAGCGTGTTCACTTGAAAAACGGCCTGCAGCGCGGCGTCTTCCATGGCGCTGTAACTTTTTTCCGGTTTGAGGGTGTCGCGATGTAGCAGGCCCGCAGCGTGCACGATCAACTGGTACGGCGCTTCTTTGGCCAGTTCGGCGGCGGCGCTGGCGATTGTCTGCGGCTGTTCCAGGTCAAGTGCGGGATCGGTCTTGCGCCCCAGTTCCCGCACACTTGCACACCGTGGGTCGTGTTTGAGCCACTCACAGAAGGCTGTGCCGAGTGCGCCGCTGGCGCCGATCACCAGGGCGCGGTAGCCGTCGCCCAGGGAGGTCATGGTGAGCGAATCACTCATTGGTTTTCTCCCCCGGACTGGCGGCGGAAGAACAATGTCACCTGGCCGATCTCGACACCGAACTTGGACATGCGGGTGCGATTGATCAGCGTGTCCTCGTCCATCTGGTACATCCAGTCGTCCATGTTCACTTCATGAACGGAGCCATCGACCGGGAGGCTCAGGACATAGCGCCAACGTAATGCGTTGCCGGCCACTTCACCTTTGGCCTCGCCCACGACATCGCCAGCGCGACCGCGCCAATGGCCTGCACCTTCTGGCGTCAGGGTCCAGACGCGCCGCTCGCGAGTGCCATCGCTGTAGACGAAACGCTCGTCGAGAATCAGGTCATGACCCTGGCGATGACTCTGGATATTGACCTCAAAGCGTTTGACAACCTCGCCTGAGCGCTTTTGAAACATGCCCCAGGCTTTGACAGGTTTGCTGAAGAAATGCTCCAGGTTCAGGGCCGGTTGCTGGTCGGCATAGCGACCGACATCGACGCTGCCGCAGCTCGTGACGCTTAACACCAATGCCAGTACAACCAAAAAACGGGCCATTGCTTTACTCCCTGAAGACACGGGTGAAGGTGGAGAACACCCCTTTGAAAAGGCTTGTACAGATACCTATGCGTGTACAGGTTTGTCGGCGCATTTGATTCGACAAACCGACAACAAAGTCACTGTCATCGGCTGATCAGTTGAAGGAACTCCTGGCGTGTACTGGAGGACTTTCGAAAGGCACCGAGCATGACCGATGACGTCATGACCGAATTCTGCTTTTCCACACCGCGCATCATCATGCACATGTGCCTGGCTTCAATGACCACGGCCACACCAGCCGCGTCGGTAATTTGCTGGATCGCGTCGGCGATCTGTCGTGTCAGGTTTTCCTGGATCTGCAAGCGGCGCGCGAACATGTCGACCACTCGGGCCACTTTCGACAGCCCCAAGACCCGGCCAGTCGGTATGTAGGCCACATGGGCCTTGCCGATGAAGGGCAGCATGTGGTGTTCGCACAACGAGTAGAGCTCAATGTCGCGAACGATGACCATTTCATCGTTCTGTGACTCGAACAACGCGCCATTGATGATTTCTTCGAGATTCATCGTGTAGCCGTCGCACAGGAACTGCATGGCTTTGGCTGCGCGCTTGGGCGTGTCTCGAAGTCCTTCGCGGTCGGGGTTTTCACCGACGCCGAGAAGAATTTCACGGTAGTGACTGGCTAATGATTGAGTCATTCGGATTTCTCGCGGCGTTGCGGCTGGATAAGAGTGCGACAACTGCTGTGGCCGTCGTGACAACGCCGGCTGCCGTCAGGGTGAGGCAGCCACGCCAAGTGAGGGCGCAAGTGGCAGAACAGGCGATATGCAATGGCAAACAAAGGACGGGTCAAACGCCAGCTCAGGGGTGCAACCCAGATCCCAAGCCCTGCGGCTCGCCAGCTCCATAGCGTGGCGTCGAGGCCTTTCACCCAGCATCCATCGTCGAATCTTGCATGCAGTGAGGATTGCATTTGCGTAAGCGTGAAGCCCAGAGCGGCTGGATCGAAGTCCTCAGGGCTAAGGTCAACGAAGCGCAGTCGTGTTTCGACCGCATGTTGGCGCAACAGCTTGATTTCTCGCGCACAGAGTGGGCATTCACCGTCAAAGTAAAGCGTTAATGGCCACGGCTCTGAATTGTACATTGCGGCGTGCCTTGTATAGGTTTTTTACAAAGATAGGCCGAAAAAATCGAGCTGACAATGGAGCGTCGTTCTTTTTGTGAAGATGGGAAGACGTTACATCCAGTCGCCTCTGAGGGGGGGAGACGGATTGGGTGGCGTAACGCAGCACTCCCGCAGGAGCGGGAGCACTTTGTCGAGATCCTTGCGTCAGGCGACGTATGCCGGGTAATCCACATACCCTTCGGCATTGCCGCCATACACCGTGGCCGGGTTCAACGCATTCAACGGCCAGTCGTTGGCGATTCGCGCAGGCAGGTCCGGGTTGGCCATGAACGGTCGGCCGAAGGCGACAAAATCCGCCAGGCCGCAATCGAGCAATTTCGCACCCGACTCAGCGTTGTAACGCCCGGCATAAATGATTGCGCCGCTGAAGGTATCGCGCACCGCCTGGCGAAAGGTCTCTGGCATGGCTGGCGCATTGTCCCAATCCGCTTCGGCGATGGACAGATAAGCGATGCCCACGTCTTGCAGCACCTTGATGGCCTCAATGTAAGTCGTGTGTGGATCTTCCTCGACCATGCCCAGGTAAGTCCGCGCTTCATCGGTGGTGGTGAACAATGGCGCGAAACGCACGCCAACCTTTTCCTTGCCGATGCACTCGGCGACGCCGGACACCACTTCACGCAGAAAACGCAGGCGGTTGTGCAGCGAACCACCGTACTGATCGGTGCGCAGGTTGCTATGGGCGGAGATGAACTGGTTGACCAGATAACCATTGGCGCAGTGCAGTTCGATACCGTCGAATCCGGCTTGCATCGCATTACGCGCCGCCTGGATGTAGAGCTGCACGAGCTCCTGGACTTCGTCGGTGGTCAGGGCGCGCGGGGTAGACGGCGCCACCAGTTCGCCGGCGCCAGGCGTGGTTTCGATGAACACACTGACCCGGTCAGTGGCCACGGCGGAGGCTGATACCGGCGCATCACCGTTGGGCTGCAACGCGATGTGGGAAACGCGACCGACGTGCCAGAGTTGGGCGAAAATCACGCCGTCACGGGCATGCACGGCTTCGGTGACTTTGCGCCACCCGGCGATTTGCTCGGCGGTATGGATACCCGGTGTCCAGGCATAACCCTGACCACGGGGTTCGATCTGGGTGCCTTCGGTGACGAGCAAACCAGCCCCGGCACGCTGTTGGTAATACTCGGCCATCAATTCATTGGCGACGTTGCCCGGTTGGGTACTGCGCTGGCGGGTGAGCGGTGGCAGGACGATGCGGTTTTTCAGGGTGTGAAGGCCCAGTGTGGCGGGCGTGAAGAAACTGCTGTGGTGCATGGAGGTGACCTTGATAAATGAGTGCGATCCGATCGCTTATTAGACCAGTCGACTATTGGGTGAATGAAAAAAAACACCGTGCATCACGCACACGGTGTTCGGATCTGTAAAAGAATCAGCCGAGCATTTTCAGCAGTTTCTCGGCCACAGCAGCGGAGCTGGCCGGATTCTGCCCGGTGACCAGTTGCCCATCAGCCACCACATACACCTGCCAGTCGGCGGCTTTGGTGTAGCGCCCGCCCAGACGCTGAAACTCGTCTTCGATCAAGAACGGCACCACATCCGTCAGGCCGACCGCGGCTTCTTCGGAATTGGTGAAACCGGTCACTTCGCGATTCTGGATCAGCGGTTTGCCATCCGCGGCAACGACGTGACGCAGCACGCCAGGTGCGTGGCAGACAAAACCATGGGGTTTGTTGCTGCGGTCGAAGGCTTCGATCAACGCGATCGAGTGTTTGTCTTCGGCCAGATCCCAGAGCGGGCCGTGGCCACCTGGGTAGAACACGGCATCGAAATCATCAGCGCTGACATCGGCCAGGCGCCCGGTGTTGGCCAGAACCTGTTGAGTGGCCGGGTCATTGCGAAAACGCTCGGTTTCAGCCGTTTGTGCATCAGGCTCATCACTTTTCGGATCAAGCGGCGGCTGGCCGCCAGCGGGTGAAACCACGGTGATCTGAGCGCCGGCATCTTTGAAGGCGTAGTAGGGCGCGGCGAACTCTTCGAGCCAGAAGCCGGTCTTCTTACCAGTAGTGCCAAGTTGATCGTGGGAAGTCAGAACCATCAGGATTTTCATAAAGCACCCTTGCGTTGATCAGGTGTTATCGAAGCGCGACGGATTCGCACGTTGTGGACACCCGTTGATGTTTGTCGGGGCACAGCATAGGTTTCAATTAGACCAGTCGTCTAGTGTTTTTTTTGCCATGGGTTTTTATCGCTCGGGTATGGCAAACTCTCGCCTCCGTGAAATATACGACTGGTCTATTGTTTGGTAATTTGCGCCCCATGAAACCGACCTACGACGACACCCGCCAGCATTTGCTCGATACCGGCCACCGGATGATGGCCGAGAAGGGCTTCACCAGCGTTGGCCTCAACGAAATCCTGCAAACCGCAGGCGTGCCCAAGGGCTCGTTCTATCACTACTTCAAATCCAAGGAACTCTACGGCCAGGCGCTGCTTGAGGACTACTTTGTCGGCTACCTGGCCGATATGGAGCGGCGCCTGACACTGCCGGGCCTGAGTGCCTATGAACGGCTGATGGATTACTGGCAGGGCTGGCAGAATCGCTGCACCCTCGAAGGGCACGGCGACGAGTGTCTGGTGGTAAAACTCAGTGCGGAGGTTGCCGATCTGTCCGAGTCGATGCGCCTGACGCTGCGTGATGGCGCCGAGCAAGTGGTGGCGCGCATTACCCTGTGCATCGAGCAGGGCCAGGCCGAACAGAGCCTGCCTGAGGGCGATGCGCGTCAGTTGGCGGAAACGCTGTATCAACTGTGGTTGGGGGCCAGTTTGCTGAACAAACTGCAACGGACGGGGCAATCGTTGAACACCTCGATGGCGACCACCAGGCAGTTGCTCGGTAGTTGACATCGGCAACCTGAGGGATGCTGGCGAAGAACGTTAGAACGTTGTGTGCTTTTGGCGAGGTGAAATTACGCGCATAAGCGAATGGGAATACGTTTCAATTGCAGAATTTCCGGTATACCATGCGTCGCGGTTTGCTGGCCGTTTTGCCCTTCGTTTTTGCCTATCCGTAAGGTTTTCCTCATGCGTCGAACTCTGCTTTCCATCTGTGTGCTGCAGGCGTTGTCCCCTTATTCCTGGGCTGAGCAAGCCAATTCCGGCGCTTCAGCGCTTGAGCTGGAGGCAACCGACGTGGTTGGCACGGCAGATTACGAGCGGGCAGACGGCCCGGTACAGGGTTATCGCGCAACGCGTTCCGCCAGTGCCACGCGTACCGACACCTCGATTCATGACATACCGCAATCCATCAGCGTGGTGTCGAAGGACGCCGTTGAAGACATCGGCGCCACCCGTCTGCAAGACGCATTGGATTACGCCGGCGGCGTAGGGCGGGCGAACAATTTTGGTGGCCAGGGTCTGACCACGTTTACGGTGCGCGGTTTTACCACCGGTGAGTTCTATCGCAATGGTTTCCCGATCAATCGCGGTTATCCGAACATGCCGGATGCCAACATTATCGAGCGTCTGGAGGTTCTTCGCGGGCCGGCAACCATGCTGTATGGCCGAGGCGATCCTGGCGGTACGTTCAATATCGTTTCCAAGCAGCCGCTCGCCGAGCCCACGGTCACATTGGGTAGCCAGTTGAATGACCAAGGCATGAAGCGCGGCACGCTGGACGCTTCCGGTCCGCTGGATGAAGAGGGGCGACTGGCCTATCGGCTCAATGTAGTAGGCGAGGGTGGCGATACGTTCCGTGATCACGTTGAAACCGAGCGCTATGGTGTGACGCCGGTTCTCACCTGGCAGGCGACCGATGCGACGCGGGTGATTTTCGAAGGCGATTTCATGCGCAACAATCATCCGCTGGATCGTGGCGTAACGCGCTACGCCAGGCAAATCGGCACCGCGTCGCGCGACACGTTCTTTGGCGAAAAAGACGCCGGCAAGTTGCACAACGATAACAACATGGCGCAACTGCGTTTCGAACACATTCTCAACGACGACTGGACGTTGGGCGGGGGCTTCCAGTGGCTGGAGGGTACGTTGCAGGGCAATGCGATCGAGGCCAATGGCATTGCAGCTGACGGTCGAACCCTGGGGCGCAATTTCAACTACCGCAAGCTGGAGTGGACAGACAAGGACACCCAGCTCAACCTGACCGGCCACTTCACCACCGGTGGTTTGCAGCACACGTTGCTGACCGGCATCGAATACGAAGACTACGACTACAATTCGATCATCCAGCGCTCCAGTGGCGCAGTGGGTGCCTATGCGATCGACATCTTCAATCCTGACTACGGCCAGCCGCGCCCGGCGTTGACCCGAACCCCGACCCACGACAAAGAAAACCTCAAGACCTACGCCGCGTTTGTGCAGGACCAAGTGGCACTGACCGAACGACTCAAGGTACTGGCCGGGGCGCGTTTCGAGCGTTTCGAACACGACTACGAAACCTATGTGCCCGGCGCTAAAAGCTGGCAGGCCAGTGAAAACGCGGTGACGCCGCGCATCGGTTTGACCTACGACCTGACCGACACCGTTGCGGTCTACGCGGACACTGCGCGCTCGTTCAAACCCAACACCGGCGCCAGTCGACAGGGTGGTGGCTTTGAGCCGGAGAAAGGCAAGTCCTATGAAATCGGGTTGAAGTGGGAGGCACTGGAGCAGCAGTTGAGCGTCGATGCGGCGATCTATCAGATCGAGAAACGCAACGTGTTGACCACCGACCCTGTGGACTCGACGTTCAGTGTGGCCGCCGGCCAAGTGCGTAGCCGTGGCCTGGACGTGAACGTCGCCGGCAACCTGACCCCCGAATGGCGTGTCATCGGCGGATATGCCTATGTTGATGCCGAGGTGACCAAGGACAACGTGATTCGTTCCGGTACACGACTGGTGAACATCCCGAAAAACAGCTTCAGCCTGCTCAACGTTTATGAATTCCAGGACGGTGCCCTCAAAGGGCTGGGTCTGGGAACGGGGCTCAAGTACGTCGATGAGCGCGCCGGACAAACCGCCAACACCGCTTTCTCGATGGACAGCTACACCGTTGTCGATTTGCTCGGCTACTACAAAGTCAATGACAAGGTGCGGCTCAACCTCGACGTGAAGAACCTGTTTGACCGCGATTACGAAGAGGGCGCGTTCGGCAACGTCTACGCCTATCCGGGGGCGCCACGAACGGTGCAAGTCGGGATCGCCTATACCTTGTAGCGCGTGGTCGTTCTGACTCGGTGGACCGCTCTCTAACGCCCCGCCCACTTGTCTCGATATAGCAGGAGAAAATCGACGAAAGCCCGCACGCGCCGCGGTACATGGCGACCGTGCGGGTATAGCAAGGTGTAAGGCCTTGAGCAACCACTGTAAGACTGAAGGATCTCGACGAGACTGCCGTCTGCCAGTTGCTGTTCGACGATGAATGCGTAGGTCTGAAAGAGTCCCGCACCGTGCCGTGCCAGCGTCACGCCGCCGAGCACATCGTCGGAGCAGCAATAGCCACCGGCAGTGAAAATCTCGCGATCCTTGCCGTTTTCCTGGAACAGCCAGGAAATTCGTCGCCCGCTACTGGGCAGTTCGAACTGGATGCACTCGTGCTGATCCAGATCTGCCAGGGTCTGGGGTATACCAGCCTTGTGCAGGTATCCGGGAGAGGCGACCACCACCAGCTTCGCGTCCTCGAGCAGGCGCGCAACCAGGGTCGAGTCCGCTTGTGTCCGCACTCGAATCGCCAAATCGTAGCCTTCCGAGACGAAGTCGATATTGCGGTTGCCCAAGTGAATATCCACGGTGACTTCTGGGTAGAGCGCTCGAAATTCGGGTAGCAGCGGCAGAATGCGGTGATGCCCGTAAGTTGTCGGAAGACTGATGCGCAAACGCCCTGAAGGTGTTGTCTGCGCGCCCATGACTTCTTGTTGGGCTTCAACCAGTTGGGTCAAAGCCTGACGGCATTGTTCGAAGAATTTTGTTCCCGCCTCGGTCAATCGAATGCTGCGCGTCGTTCTCGCAAACAGTCGGGAACCCAGTCTTTTCTCCAGACGAAGAATCGATCGGCTCACCGCTGCCGGTGTCACCCCGGCGAGTTGGGCGGCAGCCGTGAAACTGCCTGCCTCGGCGGCGAGGCAAAACAGTTCGATACTGCCCAACTGCAAATCATCAAAGTGTCGCTTCATAAGTGCTTGCACCGAAGATCAAGTGACATTTTCATCCTGATGTTTAACACATGAAACGACACCGCCGGTACACACCGGCGGTGAAGCAGGGCATCGATCAATGGCCGGCGCTCTGGCCGCCGTCGACATGCAGGATCTCGCCTGTGACGAAGTTCGCGCTGTCCAGATAAAGAATCGCTTGAACGATGTCATCGATTTCACCCATCTGGCCCATGGGATGCAGCTTGCCGAGTGCTTCGTGAGTCTCCACGCCATGCATGGGCGTTTTGATGATGCCGGGTGAAACCGCGTTGACGCGAATGCCGCGTTTGGCGTACTCGATGGCCAGCGACTTGGTTGCGGCGTTGATGCCGCCCTTGGTCAGTGACGCGAGCACCGACGGTACACCGTCGATAGCATGGTCGACCAGGCTGGTGGTGACGCTGACGATGTGTCCGCTGCCGTGCTTCTCCATCTGCGCGATGGCCAGTTGAGAGATGTGAAAGAAGCCGCTCATGTTGGTGGCCACGACCTGTGCGTAATCTTCTTTGCTGTAATCGGTAAACGGTTTGGCAACAAAGATGCCGGCATTGTTGACCAGCGTATCGATCCGGCCAAAGCGTGCGATGGCTTCGTGGATAACCCGCTCGGCGGTGTGAGGATCGGCAATGTCGCCAGCGACAGTCAGAATATCCGGATCTGCCGAAGGTTTGATTGAACGGGACGTTGCGACAACCAGGTACCCGCTATCCCGAAAAGCTTTAACCAGGCCTGCGCCAATGCCTTGGGATGCGCCAGTGATCACGGCTACTTTATTGGACATGGTCATGATGATTCCTCATTGATAGACGTTAGTTGCTCGACAACTGTTTGCGGTACTGCGTGGTCGTCATGCCCGCATAACCCCAGTTATCCGTTTCAACTTCCTCGATCACGATGTGCGTGAGTTTCGGATCCTTGTTCAGAACCCGTTCCATCGTTTGAGTGATTTCCTTGATCACTTGGGCTTTCTGTTCCTTCGTGACGCCGTCACGAGTAATGCGCACGCTGATGAAAGGCATTTGGCTATCTCCCGTCGCTGACCCCTCGGCATGAAGGGTTGCTGTTGGCGAGGACTTTAAGAAGTTGCCGGAAATTGATAAATACGACTTCAGGTACTTTATTTGTGATGCCATGTATCGAATCGAAACAATCCGTGCAAACAAGTGGATAACGGGCAGTACCATCGCTGCGCGAAGAGGTACTGCGCTTTCATCTCCCAACGGTTGACCGTCATCAACCTTTCGTCCTTCGCACTGGCGCAGTCTTGGGTCCATGCTGAACTCAGGCGAATGCACATGGGCATATTCCCTCGATAGTTCGCTGCGAAATGCTGCACCCTGCAACGAAACGACGCGCGGGGGTGTGCTACCGGATTGAAAGGGCTCAATACTCACTCGGACGGGGACGCTATGAATGAAACCCTTGGCATGACCGGTGCGGCGGCAGCGCTGGGGATCGGCATGCTCGTCGGTCTGGAGCGCGAACGGCACAAGGGCGAAGGGGCCAGCCGAGCCTTCGCCGGCTTGCGCACGTTCGCCATTACGGCGTTGCTGGGGTACGTGGCGATGCAGGTCGGTGGTGGTCTGCTGCTAGGGATCGTGGCGATCTGTTTAGCTCTGCTGATCACCGTGGCGTACTGGCGCAGCCTGAGCGACGACCCGGGCGTGACCAGTGAAGTGGCGTTGCTCGCGGTGTTGATATTGGGGGCCTTGTGTGGCACCGCGCCGGAACTGGCCATTGCCATAGGCGTGGTGATCGCGGGGCTGCTGACGTACCGCCAGAAATTGCATTACTTCGCCAACAGCCAGTTGACCGAAGCAGAAATGCGCGATGGTCTGGTGCTTTTGGTCGTCGCACTGGTGGTTCTGCCTTTGGCTCCGGACCGTTTCATCGGCCCCTACGGCGCGATCAATCTGCGCACCATTTGTACCCTGACCGTGATGCTGATGGCGGTCGGGGCCTTGGGTCATATAGCCGTGCGTAACCTGGGCACCCATTACGGCTACGCGGTCAGTGCCATCGCCTCCGGATTTGCTTCCAGCACCGTGACCATCGCCTCCATGGGACACCTGGTCACCACGGAGCCGCAAAACATCAAAGTCCTGGCGGCGGCCGCGATTTTGTCCAATCTGGCCACTGTCGTTCAGGTCGGTTTGATCCTGGCGGCGGTCGACACCGCTCTGTTACGTCACATGTGGGCGCCGCTGTTAGGCGGTTTCGCCGCCACAGCGTTGTACGGCGTGTGCCTGATGTTTCCCAGGCCTGACGCCCGCGCCAACCAACCGATCAAGGTTGGAGGTGCGTTTAACCTCAAGCTGGCCTTGGTCGTGACGTTGACCCTGACGGGCATCACCTTGTTGTCGTCGGTCATGCTCAACCTCTTTGGTGAGGTGGGTGTGATGTTGACGGCCACGTTTACCGGTTTCGCTGACGCACACGCTTCAACGGCATCAATCGCCGCGTTGGCCGAATCCGGCCAGTTGCCGCTTGAGGCCATTGCTGGCCCTGCGCTGATCGCTGTCAGTAGCAACTCGGTGAGCAAGTGTGTGGTGGCGTGGGTCAGTGGCGGCCGACGGTTCGCCGCGTATGTGATTCCCGGCCAGGCAGGGTTGACGCTGGCGATGTGGGCGGGTGTCTGGCTGCAATGACAACGCCTCGCGTCGTAAGCGGGGCGATTCACTGCTCCATTAAAAATCCCTCAATCTCCTCAACGGTACTGCGCGCCGTACGGGTGACACCGATCAGTGTCGCGGATGCGGCGCCTGTCCAGTCTCCGTAACCCACCAACCACAAGCGCGGCTCCTGGATCGAACGCGTGCCTTCGACGGCCACACGCCCGTCGGCGGTACAGACGCCCAGTGACTCCAGATAGCCGAGGGCAGGGCGGAAACCGGTGCACCAGATCACCGCATCGACCGGTGTTTGCGAGCCATCAGCCCACGTCACGCCGGTTTCGGTGAATCCCAGGAAAGGCCGAACCGCGTGCAGTACGCCGCGCTCCCGGGCTTCGACGACTGGCGGCACCATCACAATGTCACCCAAGCCACCCACCGGTTGCTCCACGACGATGCCCGCGAGTTGGGCTTTCCAGCGTTCTGTGGCGCGCTCGAACAGCACCCGTCCATCGACGTCATCAGCCAGAAATTGCGGGGGCTGCTGGGTGATCCATATGGTGTCGGCCACCAGGGACACTTCCGCGAGGATCTGTGCGCCGGAGTTGCCACCACCCACCACCAGAACTTTTTTTCCGGCGAATGGCTTGGCGTCAACGTAGTGAGCCGAATGCAGTTGTTGGCCGGTAAAGGTCTCACTGCCGGGGTAATGTGGCACGTAGGGATGACGCCAGGTGCCCGTTGCGCTGACGACCGCGCGCGCCAGCCAACTGCGGCCCTGGGCCTTTACGTGGAGGCGATCGGCCCAGCGCTCAACGGCGTTTACCCAAAAGGGGCGTTCGGTAGGGAATTGGTAGCGTTGCTCATACTGGCGCAGATAATCCAGTACGTGGTCGCGGCTCGGATAACCGTCCGTGACCGGCGGCATCATCCAGCCAGCGATGGAACTCCAGGTCGAGGGTGAAAACAGTCGTAACGAGTCCCAGCCATGCCGCCAGGCGCCGCCCGGCGCGTCTTCAGCGTCGATGATGACAAAGGAACGTCCGGTTCGGCGCAGAAAGTAAGCGACGGCAAGTGCGGACTGGCCTCCGCCGATAATCGCGACATCCACTTCAGGGCGGTTGGCAAGCATGTGCAATCCTCAAGTCGGCGAGAGTCTGGCTACGTTAACCCATCCGAATCGCGGTGTTGTTGACGTTTCTCAAGGGATGCGCACATCGGAGACAAAAACGAGGCCGATGGTCGTAAGTAGGAGGTGTGACTCCTGCGGGGGAGACAACTGAGCGGAAAATCCAGAATGATTGAAGTGCGCAACTTCTTGCGCACTCAAATGTGGATAACCGTGTGGACACATCTCTACAGCCCACGTAATCCGTTCTGTACAGACGAGTGCGCAAGAAGTTGCGCAGTACTGCGCAAGAAGTTGCGCACTTCAGACCTCAAATCCGCACGAAAAACAGTCAAAAACCCGATCAGGTGCAGC